>JANOMH010000247.1:0-2049 GCA_031420215.1 Rhodobacterales bacterium
CCCTCGATCACTTCGAAATCACGGGCGCGCTTTTTGCTGTCGGGCAAGGCGACGGGGGGCTTTTCATAGCCTTCGCGGGTGCCAAGAACATTGCGCAGCCGCAGAATCAGGAAAATGGCGATCGCGGCCAGAACCAACAACTGAAGTATCGGCGAATTCATCAGAACCTCTTTCCTGCGGGCGGCGGATGGAAACACGCCCTTAAGGCACTTATGTAAGATAGGGGGTGGATCAAGTCCACCTGTCCCATGACTTGAACAAAGAGGTACGGCCATGTGGTTGGTTTTGGCGTTTCTGGCAATTCCGGTGATCGAGATTGCCCTGTTCATTCAGGTCGGGGGGCTGATCGGCCTTTGGCCAACGTTGGGGCTTGTCCTGCTGACCGCGGTCATCGGCACCTTGCTGGTGCGCAGCCAAGGGGCGCGGACCCTGGCGGAACTGCGCCGATCCATGGCTGAAATGACTGACCCGTCGGAACCGCTGGCGCACGGGGCAATGATCCTGTTTGCCGGGGCGCTATTGCTGACACCGGGGTTTTTCACCGATATTCTGGGCTTTGCCCTGCTGATCCCGCCACTGCGGCTGGCCGCGTTTCGCTGGTTGCGCAGCCGCATCAGGATACAGGGCTTTCCGATGGGGTCGGCGCGTGGACCGGCCCGGCCCACGCCCGATGACAATGTGATTGATGGCGAGTTTGAAGAGTTGTCCCCCGGCAAGCAACAAACGCATCAACCGTCAGGATGGACCCGCCACTGACACCTTTCGATAGTGATTGAGGGGAGGGCCCCGGACTGCTAGGAACGCGCCAAAGCAATTCATCCCCCGGAGCATTCCCATGGCCGACATCCCCGTTACCCCCGCCGCCGCTGCCCCCGCCGCGCCCAAGATCACGCAGCGTGTGGTTGCCCAATATATCCGCGACATGTCGTTTGAAAACGTGCTGGCGCAAAAGGGCCTGCAAGGCGAAGTGCAGCCCGAGATTGCAGTGCAGGTCAACCTGGATGCCCGCAAGCGCGGAGCGGATAATCAGTATGAGGTGATCACCAAGCTGAACATCACTTCAAAGTCCAAGACCGCTGGAGAGACCCTGTTTGTACTGGAACTGGAATATGCCGGCGTGTTTCAGATTGACGGCGTGCCAGAGGATCAGATGCACCCCTATCTGCTGATCGAATGTCCGCGCATCACATTCCCCTTTGTGCGCCGGATTGTCAGCGACATTACCCGCGACGGTGGCTTTCCGCCGTTGAATTTGGAAACCATTGATTTTCTGGCGCTGTATCGCAACGAACTGGCCCGCCGGGTGCAGGCGCAAGCGGTGCCCGCCGCAGCGGCACCGGTGCAGAAGCTGGATTCCTAATTCGGTTTGCCCCACAGCCCTCCGTCGCCCAGTTTTGCCACAAAGGCAGCATGGGCGGCGGATTCCGCGGCGGTTAGCTTGGGCGCCAGCTGCACTGGCCGGGGCCGGGCGCGCCATTCGGTTTGGGGCTGGCCTGATGGGTTGGTTTGAGTTTGGCCGCCCAGCGCGAAATCAGGTTGCCGCCCACCGATCAGCTCAAGATAAACCTCGGCCAGAATCTCGCTGTCAAGCAAGGCCCCGTGCAGGGTGCGGGCAGAGTTATCGATGCCAAAGCGCCGGCAGAGCGCGTCGAGCGAGGCGGGCGAGCCCGGAAATTTGCGCCGGGCGATGGCGAGGGTGTCGATGGCCCGGTCGGTGGCCAATGGCGGCATTTTGAGCCAACCCAGTTCGGCGTTGAGGAATTTCATGTCAAAGCTGGCATTGTGGATGACCAGCTTGGCCTCGCCGATAAAGTCGACGAAACCTTGGGCAATCTCGGCAAAAACCGGTTTGCTGCGCAGGAAATCATCGCCGAGGCCATGCACCTCGAACGCGCCTTGCGGCATGGCGCGCTGTGGGTTGATATATTGGTGATAGGTTTTGCCGGTGGGCATGTGGTTATGCAGTTCGACCGCGCCGATTTCAACGATCCGGTCACCTTCGTCAGGTTCAAAGCCGGTGGTTTCGGTATCGAGAACGATTTCACGCAT
>JANOMH010000248.1:0-8630 GCA_031420215.1 Rhodobacterales bacterium
GCGTAGGCGCGCGGCTTTCACCCGAACCCGGCCAAAAAGCGTGTCGAGAACCCGCGCGCGATAGTCATGGATAGCGCGGACCCGGCGACAAGTCGGACAGACGCGGCCCTCTCGGATGACCTCCTCGATCTGGTCACCAAGGATGGCCTTCTGGATTTGTCCGACAATCCCTTTCCCATCCTCAAGGCACAGCCCGAACCCTTCTGGGCAAGTGACCCGGTACGGTCGAGAAATGCCGCCAAGCTGGTGAACGCGCTTCTCCTCATTGTCGAAGGTCGTCTCAACCGTAATCCGGACATCCATGGCAGCACCCCCCCAACGAACTTACCTTAGCGCGGGTGAGAGCACCGACGAGGACCCCCATGTTTTGTCCACTCCCACCTTATGAGAAATAGCTGTAGCCTGAAAAGCGCTCGAACCTCAAGTCGTTGATCTACTTCAACAACCTGACCGAATCTCGCAGTCTACTCGATCGGTATCAGCATCGAATGATCAGCCAAATCCATGCCAAAGCCCGGGGCAGTGTTCACGCGTAGTTTGCCGTTTTCCGGGACTTGCTCTCCGACAAACAAGGTCCCGAACACGGGGTGGATGTTGCGCCCATCCGGACTTGCCGCAACATACTCGCAAAACGCCGGGCCGGTCTGGCTGGTGATGAAATGATAGGAATAGGGGCCGCTGCCATGCGGGATCACGGGCACATCATAGGCCGAGGCATGGGCGGAAATGCGCAGCAGTTCGGTCATGCCGCCAACCCACATCACATCCGGCTGCACGATATCTAAAGTACGCTCTTCGATCAGCCTGCGGAACCCAAAGCGGGTGTATTCATGTTCGCCTGTGGTCCATTTCAATGTCGGATGGGCCTGTTTGATCTGGCGGTAGCCTTCGACATCATCAGGCGACAGGGCCTCTTCCCACCAGTAGATGTCCAGCGGTTTGCAGACCTCTGCCAGCCGGATTGCGTAAGGCACGTCCAGTGACATGTAGCAATCGACCATCAGCGGGAAACCAGGGCCGACAGCGGTGCGTTGGCGGGTCAGAAAGGCCAGATTGCGCTGCAATCCGGCCTCACCATCATGCGGCCCCTCGGGCAGCGGCACTTTGGCCCCCCAGAACCCCATCGCCTTGATCGCGGCGGCATCGGGGCCTGTACAGTACAAGGCAATGTCATCGCGCGACCGGCCCCCGATCAGATTATAGACCGGCTCGCCCCGGACCTTGCCCACCAGATCCCACAGGGCCAGATCAACCGCCGAAATGGCCATGATCGGCAGGCCCTTGCGGCCATAGGGCAGCGAGGCGCGATACAGCTGATCCCAGATCAGATTGATGTTGCGGGCATCCTGCCCCACCAGAAACCGGGTAAAATGATGCCGGATCAGCCAGGCAGCAGGATGCCCGCCACTGCCCGCAGCAACGCCAGTTATGCCTGCCTCGGTCTCAATCTCGACCACCAGAGTACCCAGAACGCCGACCCCCCAACTGGACCGTTTGGCCCGATACTGAGGGTGGCCCGACATCGGATTGGCAATCAGGCTGTCAACCAGCCAGTGCCCCGTATCCCCCGGTTTGAAATAGGTGCCGCCATCGGCAGTGGCGGCCGTGGTGTAAACCCTGACGTCCTTGATACTGAAAGACGTGCTCATGGCAGGTAAAACACCCGGTTCAGCGGGATTTGTGTGGGTACGTTATTGGCATCTGTTTGCATGATATCCGCCATATGCGCCCACCAGCGCCTGACCACTTCGGTATCCGGCAAAGCGTCCATGCTGTGATCATCCGTGCGGGTCAGGATGCCGAACAAGTGGTGTGTTTCGGGGTCGAGCCAGATCGAGTAATCCGATATCCCGGCCGCTTTCAGCGCGACGACAAGATCAGGGAAAATGTCGTCATGGCGCTGTTCATAAGCGGCGGCCTGACCGGGAAACAGGATCATGCGAAAGGCAATTTGTTGCGTCATTCTAAGCCTCGGCTGGTTGCGGCAAAGCGTTTTTCATCGCGGCAATCGTGGTGTTATGGACATGTTCCAGATGGCGTCGACCCGCCGCAACGGCGGCAGGCGCATCCCCGGCCAGCACGGCGGTGGCCACATCGACATGCTGGGACACGCTGGTCTCGATTACGCCGGGATAGGTGCTGGCAAGGCGGCGGACATCAAGGGCAATGTCATACAGCCCTTCGGCCAGAGCCGACAAGAATTTGTTTCCGGCGGCATTGTTCAGGGCCTGATGGAATTCGATGTCCAGCAGTCGGAATGCCACCGGATCATGAATGAACCTGCGCCCGTCGATCGCCAGTTGCATGATCCGTTGGCGTTGCTCGGCTGTGGCCCGTAGGGTTGTAAACTGGATCAGCTCCAGATCAACGATAGTGCGCGCCTCGAAATGTTCACTCGGGTTATAATCGCCACCGCTCAGCATGACATTGAAGGGTGCGACAAGCCGCGATGGGGACAGGTCAGTGATGGTGTAACGACCGCCCTGACGGCTTTCCAACACGCCCATCAGGGCCAAGGCTTTCAAAGCCTCGCGCAGTGGCGGGCGGGAAATGCCAAAGGCGATGCCCATTTTCTGTTCGGTTGGCAGCCGGTCACCCGACCGCAGGTTACCCGATTTGATCATCGCCAGAATCCGGTTGGCCACCTGTTCGGAAATCGGGCGCCGTGCCACGACCGGGCCGCCGAAATCAGCGCTCGGGCCGGGCCGCCGCTCGGCCCCGATCAGCTCGGAAAACGCGTCAGGACTGCTGGTCTCCGTCCCGCTCATTAGCCTTTTGCCCATCTCACCCACATGCGCCCCTTACAGACCCAGCCGGTAAAAGCTGATCGCATTATCGCGGTAGATTTTGCGCGTCTCGGCCTGACTTAACCCCAGATCAGCGAACGCCCTGTCCAGCACCGCCACCCATTCGGTCATGGAGGTGGCCAGATGCAAGATCGGATAATCGCCCGCAAAAATTGTGCGATCCGGCCCAAAGGCGTCCAGTGTCGCTGCGATATAGGGCCGCAGATCGGCCTCGGTCCAGTTGTCCAGGTCGGCGGCGGCGGGCAGGTCGGACAGTTTGATCCACAGATTGGGGTGTTTGGCCAAGGCGCGGACATCGTCGCGGAATTGATCAATTGCGCCCTGCCGGATGCCCGGCTTGCCGCAATGATCCAGGATCAGCGGCACCGACCCGACCCGGGGGACCAGTTCGCGGATGATATCCATCTGGCTGTAATTGACGTTGATCTCAAAATGCCAGCCAAAGTCATCCAGCAGATTGATGCCCGCGACAAAATCATCGCTCAGGGTCAGGGCACGGGGATTGGCGTCAAACTCCATGATCCGGCGGATGCCTTTGACCGTGGGGTGCTGGTCGCGGATCTGGGTCAGCATTGGTTTCACCCGGTCGCCCCATTCCAGCGGGGCCATCGGCACGATCCCCCTGATGCGCGGATCGCGCCGGGCTTCCTCCTCGACAAAGGCGATTTCCTGCAGATATTGCCCGCCTCCGTCCCAGAAATCGGCGTAGCATTCCAGAAACACCATCGCTTCGATATCCAGCGCGCCGCAATCGCGCTGATAATCCTCGACATGGTAGGGTCGGTCAAACAACGGGCTGCCCTTGAAGGCCGAATAGGTCAGCTGCGTCTGGTCCCAGACGTGCAGATGTGTGTCGATGATGGGAAAATCGGGCATGTCTGGCCTTAGCGTGTCAGTTTGAAATTGGCGTCGGGGGTCCGAAGCGTCAGCCCGAAACCGGGCGTTTCGTCGGACAGGTTGATAAAGCCGTCCTGGGCAGTCGGTTCACCGTCAAAGATGTACCAGAACAACTCGTTGCCCACCTCGACCGGCACTTTTGGGAAATACTCCGACAGGGGTGAGGCATAGGTCGACATCGAGATGTGATAATTGTGCATTTGCCCGGCATGCGGGATCACCGCCACATCATAAGCTTCGCACAGATCGGCGATCTTTTTGGCAGCGGTAATACCGCCGACCCGGTTCACATCAAACTGGGCGATGTCAAAAGCCTTGAGGTCCAGCGCCTGCCGAAACCCGGCCAGCGTGTATTCATGTTCGCCCCCCGAAATGCCCACAAGGTTCATCGCCTTAAGCTCGGCATAGCCCTGCAGGTCGTCGGCGATCAGCGGTTCTTCGACCCAGCGCAGGTTGAACGGGGCCAGCATCCGCAGCATGCGTTTGGCATATTCCACGGTCCAGCCCATGTAGGCGTCGGCCATGATATCGACATCCTCACCCACAGCCTCGCGCGTGGTGCGGACCAGGGCCGCGTTTTTGTGCATGCCCGCCAGACCATCTTTCGGCCCCCAGCCAAACCGCAGCTTGACCGATCTGAACCCCTGATCAGCATAGGCCCTTGCCTCGGCAAACAGCGTGTCGAGTGGCTGGGAATACAGCCGACTTGCATAGACTTCGATCTTTGGCTTGGTGCGCCCGCCCAGCAGCCTGAACACCGGCTGTTTCAGGATCTTGCCCTTGGTATCCCAGATCGCCAGATCGACGGCGCTGATCGCCGTCATGCCAATACCCTTGCGACCAAAGGGCAGCGTGCGCCGATACATCGATTGCCAGATATACTCGCTGTCCATCGGGTCCGTGCCGATCAGCAACGGTTTCAGGTAGGTATCAATCGTGGTTTTGGTCGCATGCGGGGCCAGTGCTGCGTTGCCGATCCCGATAGTGCCGTCGTCGCATTCAACTTCGACAACCAGCCAGCCCAGAAAGCGGAAACCAGAGATCGAGCCGGTGACGTCTGCGACGATGTCACTGGCCGAGGTACAAAAATGCGGCGGCATTGGTGCAATCGGGCCGATCCATTCGTAGATTGTGGTACGGACATCAGTGATGCGGGGCATGGGAAACCCCCGGCTGTGTCGGCAGCGGACCCAGTTCATCCGCCAGCCGCTGTGCCCAAGCCAGTCCCTGTGCCGTCAGCCTGTCAGACGGGTTGCGCAACGTGCTGGGTGTCAGCCCCAGCCGGAATGCGGCAATCAGTTTGCCGTACAGGACAAACTGGCCAAGGCCTTGCATGATAAAGGTCACAGCCGGCAGCATCCGGCGGTAGAGCGTCTCAGCCGCAGCCTCGTCGCCGCGCCGCATTGCGTTCTCCACCGCGACCTGCAGATCGACCGTCTCGATCCCCGGGATCATGCCTGCGACACCGGCGCGATAGTTGTCGGTCAGTTCCAGCCCGGCCCGGCCATTAAAGATGGCGACACCCGGCCCCAGCGTTTCGATCAGGGTAGCTGCTGCGACCGCGCTGCATTCGGCCTTGATCACGCTGACATTGGGGTGGGCTGCGTGCAGTGCCGCGATCTCTGCCGCTGTCAGACCGACGCCCAGGAATTCGGGCGCATTCTGGATCGCGACAGGGCAGTCAACGGCGCCTGCGACAGCGCCAAAGTAGTCCACGAGTTGGGCGCCGCTGATCGGCGGGCGGGGCGGTTGCAGGATCAGCCAAGCGGCCCCCGCGCCTGCGGCAAAGCGGGCGCTGTCGATCATATCCGCCACATTGCCATCGGCGATGGTCACGGCCAGCGGCACACGGTTGCGCAGGTCCGCGACCACCCAAGCAACGATCTGGCGCTGTTCGGCGCGGCTCAGCTTTGCCACTTCGGTGCCAAGGCCCAGCACCGCAACACCAGAGGCACCCGCCGCAACGGCCGCCTCGATCTGGACGGAAAACGGCGCGCGCAACACCTCGCCTGCTTGCCCGAAAAAGGCGTAAAGCATTGGGTATGTTCCGCTAATTCCAGCCTGCATGTGTGTTCATCCAAGCAACGAGGGGGTTTCCATCCGGCCAGACTGACCAAGACTCTGAGGCAGCTTGGATACTTGTCAAACAAACAATATGGACTTGTCAAACTAATTGTTGTCTGACAACTTGTCCATAGGGAGTCTGCAAAACTATTATCCGATCCCGAGGGGGAGGCTCGTTCGTGACTGACGCTCACTTGTCTCGTCGCCAGATCGGCAGCGGTTTGCTTGACCTGGCTGTCTTTGGTTTCGGCACTGCCCATCTGGGAGAGCTTTATGCAAAACTGCCCGAAGCCGAGGCTTTGGCGACGCTGGATGCGGCCTGGGCGGGTGGGGTCAGGTATTATGACACCGCCCCATGGTATGGCCGTGGGTTGGCCGAACACCGGCTTGGGGCGTTTCTAAAGACCAAACCGCGTGCCGAATTTCAGGTGACCACCAAAGTGGGCCGGACATTGCACCGCCCCAGGGATCCCGCCCATTTCGATCGCACCCCTTGGGTGGGCGGCCTGAATTTCGAGGTCCGGTTCGATTATACCTATGACGGGATCATGCGGTCCTATGAACAGGCTTTGCAACGGATTGCGCTGGATACGGTCGATGCGCTGGTGATCCACGATCTGGATGCAGGTTTTCATGCTGAGAAGCAGGCCGGTTATGTCAAACAGTTGGTTGATTCCGGGATCAATGCGTTAGTTGAGTTGAAAAAGGCGGGCGATATCAAAGCCTTTGGCATGGGCATCAACAATAACGATGCCTTTGAAACCGTGGCCCCGCTGGTCGATCTTGATTTCTGCCTTGTCGCCATGCCTTACACCTTGCTGGATCAGACCAGCCTGCACCGGGGCATGGCCGCCCTGCAAAAGCGCGGCGTTTCGGTGATCATTGGCGCACCCTTTGCCTCGGGCATTCTGGTCACCGGGTCTGCGGGGGCGTTGCATTACGCCTATGCCAAGGCCCTGCCCGAGATACAGGCCCGGGTACGCGGGATCGAGGCTGTTTGTGCGGCCCACCAGGTCGCCCTGCCGGATGCTGCCCTGCAATTCGTGCTGGCCCATCCGATTGTCACCTCGGTCATCCCCGGAGCCGCCGCACCCGATCAGGTGCGACAGAACATCGCTTCGGTAAACGCACAGATTCCCGCGGCATTCTGGCGCGACCTGAAATCGCAGAGTCTGATCAACGCTGACGCGCCAGTGCCCACATGACCCAACCACTGATTTCCGCCCGTGGCATCTCCAAATCCTTCGCTACTATCGAGGTTTTGCGCGATGTCGATCTGGAGCTGATGCCGGGCGAAATACATGCGTTGCTGGGCGAAAATGGCGCAGGAAAATCGACCTTTGCCAAGATCATTGCAGGCGTTCACCGGCCCACGCGCGGCACCTTGGCGCTGAACGGCGAGCCCGTTGAGGTGGCCAGCCCGATCATCGCGCAAAAGCTTGGGATTACCCTGATCCATCAGGAGCCGATCTCATTCCCAGACCTGTCGGTGGCTGAAAATCTGGTGCTCGGGCGGCATGACGGGGGCTGGCTGGCCCGCGTGCCATGGGCCAGAATGACCGCTGATGCCCGCGCCCTGATGGCCCTGCTCGGCGTCAAAATCGACGTGACCCGCCCGATGCGCGGCCTGTCCATTGCCGACCAGCAAATGGTCGAGATTGCCCGGGCACTGGCCTCCGACAGCCGCGTGATCATCATGGACGAGCCCACAGCACCGCTGACGCCCAAGGAAACCGCGACCCTGTTCACCATCGCCCGCCGCCTGCGGGATGAAGGGCGCACGATCATTTTCATCAGCCACCGGCTGGAGGAGGTCCGCGCCCTGTGTGACCGGGTGACCATATTCCGCGACGGGGCCCGCGTGATCACCGAAACCATCGGCAACCTGACGGACGCCGACATCATCCGCCACATGATCGGCCGCCCGCTGAAGGAATATCTGCACAAACTGGGCACTCAGATTGGCGAGGTGGCGCTGCAGGTCGATAACCTCACCCTACCCGGCGTGTTCAGCGACATCAGTTTTACGGTCCGCAAAGGCGAGATTGTCGGGCTGGGTGGATTGGTTGGCGCAGGCCGCACTGATGTAGCCCGCGCTCTGTTCGGTGTGGCCCCCGCCGCATCCGGCCATATTGCGGTCAATGGCTCAGAGGTGAGCATCACCGATCCGTCGCAGGCGATTAATCTGGGGCTGGCATTTGTGCCCGAAGATCGCGCCGTGGCCGGAATATTCCGCACGCTGTCGGTTGAACAGAACATTTCTGCCGCCGTGCTGGGCAAAGTCAGCCGCGCCGGAGTGATCCGGCGGGGGCGGGAAAAGTCACTGGCCGAGGAGTCGGTCAGGAAACTCAGCATCCGCCTGGCGTCCCTGCGCCAGCCGATCGGCGAGCTTTCCGGTGGCAATCAGCAAAAGACGATTCTGGCGCGCTGGTTACTGACTGCGCCCTCGGTGCTGATCCTGGACGAGCCGACACGCGGCATCGATATCGGGGTCAAGGCCGAGTTTTACGACATGATCGGCGCATTGGCCGTCAGCGGCTGTGCGATCCTGCTGATATCATCGGAACTGCCCGAGCTTCTGGCGCTTTGCGACCGGGTTCTGGTGATGTCCGAAGGGCGGTTGACCGCCAACCTGTCCCGCGCTGAGGCCACACAAGAAACCATCATGCAGGCGGCTGTTCCGAAAACGGGGGTGGCCGCATGAACACTCTGGGCGGACTGCTGCTGCGCCGCGAGGCCGGAATTTTCGTGATGATCGTGCTGTTCTGTCTGGCCGTCGGCCTGTACAAGCCGCAATTCCTGAGCCTGAACAGCCTGCGCATCATCCTGCTGCTGACCCCGCTGATCATGATCGGCGCGATG
>JANOMH010000249.1:0-1741 GCA_031420215.1 Rhodobacterales bacterium
ATACGCGCTGACGCGGGACGTAAAGAAACTCAGCGTGGGGCAGGTGGTCTATTCCGCGATGTGCTATGAACATGGCGGCATGGTCGATGACGGCACGCTGTTCCGGCTGGGGGTCAATAACTTTCGCTGGATCGGTGGCGACGATTACGGCGGCATCTGGCTGCGGGAATGGGCGGACAAGCTGGGGCTGCAGGTGATGATCCGGTCATCGACCGATCAGTTGCACAATCTGGCTGTGCAGGGGCCAAACTCGCGCGCGTTGATGTCGCGGATCATCTGGACCCCGCCTACGCAGCCCGCTGTGGCCGAACTGGGCTGGTTCCGCTTTGCCATTGGCCGGATCGGCGATGCCAATGGTGCGCCGGTTGTGGTGTCGCGCACCGGTTATACCGGTGAGTTAGGGTATGAGGTATTTTGCCACCCCAAAGATGGCCGGACGGTGTTTGATGCTGTCTGGGCGGCGGGGGCCGATCTGGGCCTGAAACCCTTTGGCCTTGCCGCCCTTGACATGGTGCGGATCGAGGCGGGGTTGATTTTCGCAGGCTACGACTTTTCCGACCAGACCGATCCGTTCGAGGCCGGGATCGGCTTTACCGTGCCGCTGAAATCGAAACTGGATGATTTCATCGGGCGCGACGCACTGATCGGGCGCAAAGAACATCCGCACCATAAATTCGTCGGCCTTGATGTGGCCGCCAACACCAGTATCGGCCACGGCGACCCTGTTTTCAAAGGCCGCGCACAGATTGGCGTTGTCACCTCTGCCACCCGCTCGCCCATTCTGAACAAGAATATCGCACTCGCCCGGATCGACGTGACCCATGCCGTCGAAGGGGCCGAAGTCGAAGTGGGCAAGCTGGACGGCCAGCAAATGCGCCTGCCCGCGATGATTACCGCCACAGCCCAGTATGACCCCAAAAAGACGCGGCCGCAAAGCTGACCCAGCCGCTGTTGCGCCGGGCGGAGGCCGAAAATGCTGAACAGCGATCCACCCTACAGAGAATAATTCTTGATTGACAGGAAAAATGTGCGACAATCTGTCCTAGGTTTTGAGGGACGCCCACAGAATCGGTTACGCCCAAAAACGGAGGACCAAGGCGTCTGCAAAGTTCGCGCCGAATGACAAGAAACAACACAAAAATGGGGAGATTGAAGTGAAAAGAACAACCACACCTTGACCGCCGGGATACTGGGCCTGTTGCCTTTGGCCGCTATGTCTCAGGACAGCACCGACCCGATCATCATTCCGATTCACAACTGGTCCAGCCAGATCGTGATGTCCAACGTCGTCGGGCAAATCCTGCAATCCCAGGGTGCATCAGTTGAATATGTCACGACGGACAGCCAGGCGGTGTATGAATCCGTCCGTCTGGGTGACGTCACATTGGAGCTGGAAGTGTGGGAAGGTGCCTTTGGCGCGTCCTATCGTGCCGCACTGGAAAAAGGCGGCATCGTCGAAGTGACCGACCACAATGCCGTCACCCGCGAAGACTGGTGGTATCCGCTGTGGACCAAAGAGGCCTGCCCCGGCCTGCCCGATTGGGAAGCCCTGAATGCCTGCGCCGCCCTGTTCGCCACCCCCGAAACCGGAGAGATGGGCCGCTATCTGGACGGGCCGGTTGACTGGCTGAAGCATGGTCAGGAACGTGTCGCCGCCCTTGACATGAACTTCGTCGTGGTCAATGCAGGATCGGCTGCTGCACTGTGGGCCGAGATTGCCGCCGCCGAGGCCGACAAGCGC
>JANOMH010000250.1:0-8564 GCA_031420215.1 Rhodobacterales bacterium
CCCGATGATGTCACTGAAATGATTACGATGTTTCAGGTCAATGGGGTGATGTACTACGTCGATCCCTGGGGCAAGCATATGGGCTACGAGGACGTGTTTACCAAGATCGACATGTGCCGGGCGCATTTCAGCGCCTGTGGCCTAGGGGCGGATTATGTCGATCAGTTCATCCGCTGACCCGTTTGGCAGCTTTCGCGGCGCAAGGGTTCTGGTGACCGGCGGCACGTCCGGTATTGGGCATGCCATCGGGCGGGCATTTGCGGCACAGGGGGCCAGGGTCACGGTGACCGGGGCGACCGGGGCCGAAGCTGACGCCTGCCAGACGGCTCCAAACATGACCGCCTTAGCGTTGGATGTGCAGGACAGGGCAGAAGTCAGTGCCTATATGGGCGCTTTGCCGGGTCTGGATCACCTGATCAACTGTGCAGGCATCATCCGGCGCGGGGCAGAGCATGACCCGGACGTGTTCGATCAGGTCATTGATATTAATCTGGGCGGCACAATGCGGATGTGCACTTTGGCCCGCCCGCTATTGGCGGACAGCAAGGGCAGTATCATCAACCTCGCCTCGGTCCTGTCGTTCTTTGGCGGCGGGTTGGTTCCAGCTTATGCAGCGTCCAAAGGCGGGGTCATGCAGCTGACAAAGTCGCTGGCCATTGCCTATGCCCCCGACGGAATTCGGGTCAATGCGATTGCGCCGGGCTGGATAGAAACGCCCCTGACCCAGGGGTTGCGCGATGATCCGGCCCGGACGGCAGCCATTCTTGGCCGCACGCCCTTGGGCCGCTGGGGCAAGCCTGCGGATATTGCCGGGCCGGCGCTGTTTCTGGCCTCGCCAATGGCCGCGTTCATCACTGGCGCAGTGCTGCCAGTTGATGGCGGGTATCTGGCAGTGTGAGGGGGATGATGGGCGAGGTTGCATTGCAGAATGACCAGATCGAAGTCACCGTCGCCCCTGATTTCGGTGCCCGCGTTACCCGGCTGATTGATCGGCGCACCGGGCGGGACTGGATGGCACCCGGTCAGGAAAGCCCCCAGACCGGCGAGGATGCTATCTATGGCCAGGCCGAGGCTGTCGGCTGGGATGAATGCTTTCCCACCGTCGGGCGCTGTGATGCCAGCGGCACAGTCTGGGGGCGCGATCTGCGGGACCATGGCGACCTGTGGGGGCGACCCTTTGCGGTGGTGGAACAGCGGGCTGACCTGCTGACGCTGGAATACGAGACCGAAGAATTTCGCTTTGTGCGGACCCTGCGCTTGCGGCGGGCCACGCTGCGAGCTGACTATCAGGTCGACAACCTGACCGCCCGGCCAATGCCTTACCTATGGGCCTTGCACGGGCTTTTGGCCGTGCGGGCAGGCGAACGGATTGTTTTGCCGGGAATCAACCAGCTTACTGCGCCGTATGTGTCTCTAAATGGGGCTTTCACTGACGTCCCACTGATCAACTGGCCAAATACAAGCGCCGCGCTGGGCTTTGATCTCGACACCGTTCAGCCCGCCAGTGCCGGTTTCGCGGCCAAACTTTACGCGACAGCCCCAAGACAGGCCCGCGCGCTGGTGGGCGGGGCCGGGGGTTGGTTGGAACTGGCATGGTCCGGCGATCAGATTGGCCATCTGGGGCTGTGGTTCACCTATGGCGGCTGGCCCGGACCGGGTGGCGCGCATCAACTGGCTATCGAACCTACTACAGCTTCGGCGGGCGATTTGTCCGAGGCGATTGCCCTTGGACAGGCCAACCCGGTGGCTCCGGGCGGATCTCGCCGCTGGAACATCCAATTCACCCTGTCACCCCACGCCAAACCAAAAGGAACCGACCATGTATGACATCACTGACACAGTCGCCGTCATCACCGGGGGGACGCGCGGGATCGGGCTGGCCCTGGCCGAACTGATCCTGGCCCAAGGCGGAAAAGTCGCGATCAACGGGCGCAGCAGCACGCCCGAGGCCGAGGTTCTGCTGGCCAACTATGGCCCCGCCCGCGTGGCGATCCTGCTGGCTGATGTGTCGCAACCCGATCAGGCGACGGACCTGATCAACCGGGCAGCCAGTCAGTTCGGGCGGCTGGACATCCTTGTCCATGCAGCTGGCGGCCCGGCTGGTGGCACCGTGATGGACCTGACAACCGACGCCTGGATGCAGGCCTTTGCGATTCATGTGCATCCGGTGTTCCACATGTTCCGGGCGGCGCAGCCGTTCTTGGCCAGACAGGGCGGGTCGGTGCTGCTGGTCTCTTCGGTGGCGGGCCTGCGTGGATGCCCCGGATCGGTGGCCTATCAAACCGTCAAGGGCGCGTTGATTCCATTGGCCAAGGCGCTGGCCTTTGACAATGCCGCCGCCGGAATCCGGGTCAATGTCATCGCACCCGGCATTATCCGCACCCGGTTTCATGACAAGATGACCGAGACGACCAAAGCCCACAACATCGTCAACCGCATCCCATTGCGGCGTGAGGGGACTGCAGATGACGTGGCCGAGGCTGCCGTAGGGCTGATCCGCAATGAATTCATCACCGGCGAAGTGCTGACCGTCGATGGTGGCATGTCGATGCGGATCACAGGATAACGCGGCACCGGTCCGTCAAACCAGCCCGCGATGCTGTGCGCGCAACGCTTCTGCCGATTGCCGCACCACCTCGGATATTGGCAAAAGCTGTTTGGCCAGTGGGCTGGTCTTGCGCCAGATCATGCCAATGGTGCGCGACGGGGTCGGGTTTTTGAACCGGGCGATGGACACTGGGGCAGAGCGGGTTTCCACTGCTATCGCCATTTCAGGGATCAGGGTGACGCCGATACCTGCACTGACCATTTGCACCAGGGTTGACAGCGAACTGCCGTCGAGCAACTCGCGCGGTAGCGATGAATGCATGTCGCAGAACGACAGGGCCTGATCGCGAAAGCAATGCCCTTCTTCGAGCAACAGCAGCCGCATTTCGCGCAGCATTTCGCGGTTGGGCACTGGTTTGCCTTGGTCATCGCTGTGCCGGACCAGCACGAAGTCTTCGGCAAACAGGGCGACTTCGGTGAATGCCGGCTCTGACACCGGCAAAGCGACAATGGCGGTATCCAGCCGCCCTTCGGCCAGTTCTTGCAGCAGTTTGGGGGTCAGGGTTTCGCGCACATGGATATCCAGACCGGGATAGGTGTGGGTCAGGTTGCCGATGATCGTGGGCAGCAGATAAGGCGCAATGGTGGGAATCACCCCGATCCGCAGCCGCCCGACCAGCCCGTCAAGCGAGGCGCGGGCCAGATCGCCCAATTCGTCCACCTGACACAGGATATCGCGGACCCGCAGGGCGAACAGTTCGCCAAAGTTGCTCAGCCGCAATTGCCGTGCGCCCCGTTCGAACAGGGCAGTGCCCATGGTTTCCTCAAGCTCTTTGATCTGCATCGACAATGCGGGTTGAGAAATTGCGCAGGATTCTGCCGCGCGGCCAAAGTGGCGGTGCCGGGCCAGTGCCTCGAAATAGCGCAGGTGTTTCAAGGTCAGACTGTTCATAAGTGTAACTTATCTTTGCAATCAGGAAATTCAACTTAAACTAATGTCTCAACCGGCGTAGGATAATGGCAACCGCACATTCCCCAACTTTTACAGCCAGAATCGAGAGAGTATTATGGACGGAAATGACAACGCAGGCGCAGGCAAATGCCCGGTGATCCATGGGGCCACCAAGAATGCCACCGTAGGGGTCCGGTCGAACCGCGATTGGTGGCCGAACCAGCTGAACCTGAAAATCCTGCACCAGCATTCCGGTCTGTCCAACCCATTGGACCCCGCGTTTGACTATGCCAAAGCGTTCAAAGCCCTTGATATTCAGGCACTGAAACAGGACCTGTTCGCGCTGATGACCGACTCGCAGGAGTGGTGGCCCGCCGACTATGGGCATTACGGCCCGTTTTTTATCCGCATGGCCTGGCACTCTGCGGGCACCTATCGCACCGGCGATGGGCGGGGTGGTGCATCTTCCGGCACGCAGCGCTTTGCGCCGCTGAACAGCTGGCCTGATAACGTCAATCTGGACAAAGCCCGCCGCCTGCTCTGGCCGATCAAGCAGAAATACGGGCAGGCGATTTCCTGGGCCGATCTGATGGTGCTGACCGGTAATTGCGCCTTGGAATCAATGGGATTCCAGACCTTTGGCTTTGCCGGTGGCCGCGCCGATGTCTGGGAACCCGAAGAGGATATCTATTGGGGGTCCGAGGATATCTGGCTGGATGACAAGCGCTATGCCGGTGACCGGGCGCTGGAAAACCCGCTGGCCGCTGTCCAAATGGGCCTGATTTATGTCAACCCCGAGGGGCCGAACGGCAACCCCGATCCGGTCGCATCGGGCCGTGATATCCGCGAAACCTTTGCCCGGATGGCAATGAATGACGAAGAAACTGTGGCTCTGGTCGCGGGCGGGCACACGTTCGGCAAAGTCCATGGCGCGGGCGATGCGGCGCTGGTCGGGCGCGAACCCGAAGCAGCGGGGATCGAAGAACAGGGGCTGGGCTGGAAAAACGCCTTTGGCAGCGGCGTGGGGATTCACACCATCAGCAGCGGGCTTGAGGGGGCCTGGACCCCGAATCCGATCAAATGGGATAACGGCTATTTCGACACGTTGCTGGGCAATGACTGGGAACTGACCAAGAGCCCGGCTGGCGGTCAACAATGGCAGCCCGCCAATGGTGCAATGGCCACTGCCGTGCCGGATGCGCATGACCCGACCCTGCGCCATGCGCCGATCATGACGACTGCCGATATGGCGATGAAAATGGACCCGAACTATGCGACCATTTCCAAGCGGTTTCAGCAAAACCCGGACCAGTTCGCCGACGCCTTTGCCCGCGCCTGGTATAAACTGACCCACCGCGATATGGGGCCACGGGTCCGGTATCTCGGGCCGTTGGTTCCGGCAGAGGTTTTGCTGTGGCAAGACCCCGTTCCCGATGTCAGCCATCCTTTGGTTGACGCGAGTGACATTGCGGCACTCAAGGACAAAATCCTCGGCTCCGGCCTGTCCATATCACAACTGGTCAGCACGGCGTGGGCCTCGGCTGCCACGTTCCGGGGGTCGGATAAACGCGGTGGGGCCAATGGGGCGCGCATCCGTCTGGCACCGCAAAAGGATTGGGACGTGAACCAGCCTGCGCAGCTGTCCGCCGTGCTGAACACGTTGGAAGGCATTCAAAAAGCCTTTAACGCCGCTCAAACCGGGGGCAAGCAAATCTCATTGGCCGATCTGATCGTGCTTGCCGGGTCGGCTGCGGTCGAAAAAGCCGCGAAAACCGCCGGTCATGAGGTCAACGTTGCCTTTATTCCGGGCCGCACCGATGCGACGCAGGACCAGACGGACCCGCATTCCTTTGCGGTGCTCGAACCCATCGCCGACGGATTCCGTAACTACCTCAAGGCTGATTACACCCTGACCGCCGAGGAATTGCTGGTTGACCGGGCGCAGCTGATGACCCTGACCGCCCCCGAAATGACGGTTCTGGTCGGCGGCATGCGGGTGCTGAACGCCAATGTCGGCGGGGCGCAACATGGCGTGCTCACCAAACGGGCAGAGGCATTGACGACCGATTTCTTTGTCAACCTGCTCGACATGGCGACCGTCTGGACAGCGGCCCCCGGATCAACCGCTGTGTTCGAAGGGCGGGACCGGGCGACCGGCGCGCTGAAATGGACCGGCACCCGTGTCGATCTGGTGTTCGGTTCCAACTCGCAACTGCGGGCTTTGGCCGAAGTTTATGCCTGCTCTGACAGTCAGGCGGCATTCGTGCGCGACTTTGTCGCCGCTTGGGTCAAGGTGATGAACGCGGACCGGTTCGATCTGGTCTGACTTAAGTCGAAGTGGCGGGTCCTGGTAGGGCCCGCCACTTTGCCGCATCAATGAAAATCCCGTGATTTTGGGATGACCCGCACATCGCGGGGGTGGCGGTGGGTGCCGTTCGGGACCGGTTTGCGCACTTCATCGGCGCGGGCCAAGGGCACGTCCATCGGATCGTTCGATAACCGGTCCAGCGCGTCGCTGCGGTCGGTCAGATGGGTAGCGACGATGTGGATCACATCCGCATCGCGCTGCACAATGCCGCGCACATCCATCAGCCGGGACCGCATGATCACCTTGCGAAACGCCTCCATCACCTTGGGCCAGACCACCAGATTGGCGACCCCGGTTTCATCCTCAAGCGTGATAAAACACACCCCCTTGGCACTGCCGGGGCGTTGCCGGACCAGAACGATCCCGGCCAAAGACACCCCTTGCCCATTGCGCATCCGGGGTAAATTTCCCGCTGTCGCATAGCCTTGCCGGGTCATGCTTTTGCGCAGGAAGGCCATGGGATGGGCTTTCAGTGACAGGCGCAGGGTCTGGTAATCGGCCACGACATGCTCGCAGGTGGGCATTTGCGGCAGGATGAACTGCGCCTCATGCCCTTCATCGCGGGTCTGGGAAAACAGCGGCAGGTCGGGCGCATCGCGCAACGCGCGGGCATCCCACAGCGCCTGCCTGCGGTCCAGCACCATCGACCGGAACGTATCCGCCGCCGCCAGCCGGCGCATGGTGCCTGCATCAATCCTTGCACGGGTCTTGAGGTCCTGGACGTCGGTAAAAGGGGCGTCCCGCGCGTCGATCAGCCGCTGCGCCATCAGTTGCGGCATCCCGTCGATCTGCCGCAGCCCGATGCGCACGGCGAATTTTGACGGCCCGACAGGTTGCAGCGTATTGTCCCAATCGCTGTAATTCACGTCAGGTTCATGCACCGCCACCCCATGGTCGCGGGCATCGCGCACGATCTGGGCGGGGGCATAAAACCCCATCGGTTGCGAGTTCAGCAGCGCCGCGCAAAACACATCCGGGTAATGCAGCTTGATCCAGCACGAGATATAGACCAGCAGCGCAAAGCTGGCGGCATGGCTTTCGGGAAAGCCGTATTCGCCAAAGCCCTTGATCTGGTCAAAACAGCGCTGCGCAAAGTCCGCGTCATAGCCGCGCGCAATCATCCGGCCGACCATTTTTTCCTGTAGTTTTTCAATCGTGCCGCGCGATCGGAATGTCGCCATCGCCTTGCGCAACTCATTCGCTTCCGCCGGGCTGAACTTGGCCGCATCAATGGCGATTTTCATCGCCTGTTCCTGAAAGATCGGCACGCCCAGGGTGCGGCCAAGGATTTTCTTCAGCTCATCCGGGTCATGCTCCGGGCCGGGCGAGGGATAGGCCACCGCTTCCTTGCCACTGCGCCGCCGCAGATAGGGATGCACCATATCGCCCTGAATCGGGCCGGGCCGGACGATGGCCACCTGAATGACCAGATCATAGAACTCACGCGGTTTCAGCCGGGGCAGCATGTTCATCTGTGCCCGGCTTTCCACCTGAAACGTGCCCAGACTGTCGCCCTTGCACAGCATATCGTACACGGCGGGGTCTTCCTTTGGCACGGTGGCCAGATCGAACCGCTTGCCGTAATGCGCGTCAATCAGGTCAAAGGCTTTGCGGATGCAGGTCAGCATCCCCAAGGCCAGCACATCGACCTTGAGGATGCGCAGCTCGTCGATATCATCCTTGTCCCATTCGATGAAACTGCGGTCGGGCATCGCGCCGTTGCCGATGGGCACGGTCTGGCTCAGCGGGGTTTCGGTCAGGATGAACCCGCCGACATGCTGACCTAGATGCCGGGGCATGCCGATCATCTGCTCGGCCAGCTTGATGGTGCGCCCCATCAGCGGATCGGTCAGGTCCAGCCCGGCCTCGGCGGCCTGTTTCGCGCCTACCTCGCTGCCCCAACTGCCCCATATGGTTTTGGCAAGGGCGGCGGTCACATCCTCGGACAGGCCCATCACCTTGCCCACCTCGCGGATCGCCATGCGGGGGCGGTAGTGGATGACGGTGGCACATAGCCCGGCGCGGTGGCGGCCATATTTGGCATAGATATGCTGGATCACCTCTTCGCGCCGTTCATGTTCGAAATCGACGTCGATATCGGGGGGCTCTTTGCGTTCCTCGCTGATGAACCGTTCAAACAGCAGGTCGTGTTTGGATGGATCAACCGCCGTGATCCCCAGCATGTAACAGACCGCCGAATTGGCCGCCGACCCGCGCCCCTGACACAGGATCGGCGGGGTCACTTGGGTGCGGGCAAACTGGATGATGTCATGAACGGTCAGGAAATACTGCGCGATGTTCAGCTTTTCGATCATCGCCAGTTCCTTGTGCAGCACGGTGCGGGTCTTGTCCGGCAGGCCATCCGGATAGCGCCATTGCACCCCCGCCCAGGTCAGTTCGGTCAGATACTCCTGTGCCGTGCGCCCGGCGGGAATGGTTTCCTGCGGGTATTCATAGGACAGCTGGCGCAGATCGAATGTGCAGGCATCGGCCACATCGCGGCTGGCCGCAATCGCATGCGGCCATGCGGCGAACAGCCGGGTCATCTGCGCGGGCGATTTCAGGTGCCGTTCGGCATTCGCCTCCAGCAAAAACCCGGCCTTGGTGATTGTGGTTTTGTGCAGGATGCAGGTCATCACATCCTGCAACGGGCGGCGGTTGGGGGCGTGGTAACAGACATCGTTGGTGGCCAGAATC
>JANOMH010000251.1:0-1538 GCA_031420215.1 Rhodobacterales bacterium
GCCCCCGCCGCGTCATAGGCTTTGGCCGCATCGACCGGGTCGCCTGCATCGATCAGGTCGACAAAGTTGACGCCCTTGACCACCCGCCCGTCGGCGACATCAAGGCAGGGGATGATCCGGGTTTTCAGCATAGGCCACCTGTGACGGATTACGCCGTCTGTTATCTTTGTCATCCGCATCTTGCCAGCCCGGATTTCCTCCCCTATGTTACGCTTCGTAACATCAGGAGGTACCAGGTTATGGAAACCTTGCGCTATTGCGGGCTGGCTCTGGTTCTGGGGGCCCTGTCGGTCTGGGCGTCGGAAAACTTTTTCTGGATGATGCCGCCGCCGGGGATCACGGTGCCGGTTTTCACCCTGACCGTCATCGCCTATTCCATAGCTTGCGCCGTGGCGCTGAGTGCGGTGATCTGGACCGGGGTCGGCGGCCTGCCGGCGGCGTTTCTGGGCGGGGCGATCATGGGCTATATGTCCGAGGGGGTGATTGTTGGCACGATCTATCAGCCCGAAGCGTTTCCGTTCTTTCTGGTCTTTACCCCGCTGGCCTGGCACGCGCTGCTGTCGGGCGGGTTGATCCTGGGGGTTGGCCGGGCAGGGGCGGCGTTAGGGCCGGGACGGATGGCGCTGATCTGGACCGGGCTGGGGCTGGCGGGGGCCTATTGGGCGCAATACTGGCCGTCCGAGCGTGAGGGGTTGCCGGAGACATGGCTGTTCGCGGTGTATATTCTGGGCCTTGGCCTGCTGGTGCCGCTGGCCCATGTGGTGATGGACCGTCTGGGTCAGATGCCGCGCCCGCCGCAGTGGGTGCTGTGGGTTGCCCCGGTGATCGCGCTGTTGGTCTGGGGGGCGCAGACGGTGGCCGAGATGAACCCGTACCGGCTGGTCATACTTGTCATGCTGGGGTGGTTCCTCTGGATCATGCACCGGCTGGGGCGGCGGGACGCGGCGGTATCGTTTGGCCTGCCGGTGCCGGTCTGGCAGCATGGGCTGTTCCTGATTGCGCCGCTGATCGTGGTGCTGCTGGCCCCGTTGGGCTGGGCGCAGGGCTGGGGGACGCTGGACAGTAACTGGGTGGTGGCGGGGATCGGTTGTCTGCTGTCGGTGGGTTGGCTGATGGTTTTGACATGGCGGGCGGTTCGCAGCACTGGTCACTGATCCCCGGTGCGTCAGTTGCGCAATACCCCCAGCGCCGCCCCCAGATCAATCGCCCCGTCATACAGTGCCCGACCCGAGATTGCCCCGGCAATCACCCCGGTGTCGCGCAGCGCCAGCAGGTCGGCCAGTGATGACACCCCGCCCGAGGCGATGACCGGGATTGACACGGCCCGGGCCAGCGCCTCGGTGGCCAGAATATTCGGCCCGCCCATCGCCCCGTCGCGCAGGATGTCGGTGTAGATGATTGCCGCCACCCCGGCATCCTCGAACGAGCGGGCCAGATCGGTGACCATGATCCCGGTCTCTGTCGCCCAGCCTTTGGTCGCCACCCGGCCATTGCGGGCGTCGATGCCTACGGCAATCTGGCCGGGAAAGGCTTTGGCC
>JANOMH010000252.1:0-4138 GCA_031420215.1 Rhodobacterales bacterium
CAAGACCCAGATCGTAACCACGTTCCAGTCACGCTTTGGCCGCGAAGAGTGGCTTAAACCCTATACGGTCGAGGAAGTGGCCCGGATGGCCAAGGCCGGCAAGAAACACATTGCCGTCTGTGCCCCGGCGTTTTCGGCCGATTGCATTGAAACGCTTGAGGAAATCAACGAAGAAATCCGCGAAAGCTTTGAACATGCGGGCGGCGAGAAATTCACCTATATCCCCTGCCTGAACGACGATGCCGCCCATATCGCGGCGCTGTCAGAGATCATCGCCTCCAATCTGCGCGGTTGGCTGGAGTAGGGACTGCGGCGGCAGATCCGCTTTTCGTCAGATCAGCAACACCTGTGTGCCGACCTGACACAGTGCGAAAAGTTCGGTGATATGTTCATTGTACAGGCCAATACAGCCATTGGATGAACGCCGCCCGATCTTGCGGGTGTCATGGGTGCCGTGGATGCGGTAATATTGCCAGGAGAGATACAGCGCTAGCGGCCCCAATGGGTTGTTCGGGGCCCCGCCTTCAACGACGGCTGGCCATTCCGGATTACGCTCCAGCATCGAAGGCGTAGGGCGCCACGTCGGGTTAACCACCTTTTCCACGACCGAGGTTTCCCCCCGGCGGGTCAGCTCATCAGTGACTGGCACGGATGTCGGATACAGCTTGTAGATGCTTTCATCGGCACTCCAGTAATGCAGCGCACGCGACTGAATATCGACAAGGATCGCGCCATTGGCGGTATTGGCAAAATAGGGCTGCCAGCGCAGCGCGCGAAAGCTGGAAATGTTGCGGCGGACCGCCCCGATCTCGGCCTCGATCTCGGTTGAATTATCCTGCTGCGCCACAGCGGCGGTTCCCAGCAAGGCAGCACCGGCGGCGATAAAGCCGCGGCGGTTCAGGGCGGATGTTTCATTCTGACCCATGGGCCTGCTCCGATCATAGGGATGAAATCTGTTGGTTGAGCGGGTTCTATGTCTGCCAAACGGCAGGTGCAAATCAAACAAGCGTAATATCGGCGTAACTGCGCTGATCCGGGTTTGAACTGCGGCTTGTCTGCCGCTAAGGAGGGGCAAAACCAACCATAGGGTATCTGTCATGCTGCGACGCACTGTACTTTCCGGCCTGGCGCTTAGCGGACTGGCCGCTTGCGCCACAAGCAGCGCCCAGATTGGATCTGATGGCCTGCCGCTGCCGCAGATTTACCGGATTACACCGCAGGACGAAATTGATATCGGCTTTCGGATGCTGGACGGGGTGAATACTCTGCGCCAGGCTGCGGGAGTTCCGGCGGTGCAACTGGACGCGCAGCTGAACGCCGCCGCCGCCACCCATTCGCGCGATATGTCGGTGCAGAACCGGCCCTGGCATTTCGGCTCTGACGGATCATCCCCGATCGACCGGCTGCGCCGTGTAGGTTATGCAGGCAATCTGGTGGGGGAAACCATTTCGGAATCCTATGAAACCGAGTTGGAAACCCTGTCGGCCTGGATGGGTCAACAAGATACCCGCGACGTGATCCTGAGCGCCGAGGCGACCCGCTTGGGCCTGTCGTGGTTTCAGGAGGAATCCGGCAAAATCTGGTGGACCATGGTGTTGGGGAACTAAGGTTTATCCCAGCCGGGGGGCCGGTGCCTCCGGCGGGGATATTTAAGACCCAGAGAAATTGGCAGATTCAGGGGTCACGGCATGATAAAGATCGGGGTGCCATCTTTGACCATGGCGTAAAGCTGCTCGATCTCGTCATTTGTCACAGCGATGCAGCCGGCGGTCCAGTCATCATCGCCTTCGTTGCGACGGGGTGTGCCGTGGATAAAGATCTCTCCGCCCGCATCCATACCCACGGCGGCGGCGGCGGCAAACTGATCCACGTTGGGATAGGAAATGCCGAGCGACAGGTGAAACTGCGAATTCGGGTTGCGCCGGTTGATCCGGTAAGTCCCCTCGGGTGTTCGCCCGTCGCGTTCGTATAGCTTGGGGCCGACCGGGCTGAACCCAAGCTCGAAACTCATGGCCAGCAACACGGTATTGTCGTGCATGACCAGCATTTGCCGCTGGGCTTTGAACAAGACCAAACTGGTCACTTCGGGCCCATCATAGGACCGGAACTTCGTCGGCTGCGCCGCGCAGGCGGCAAAAAGTGCCAAGATGCCCAGCATCAATAGTGTTCTGAGTGAAGTCATTACCTGTCCGCCCGCCCCGGTCTAAAGCCGTTTTGCCGGGCTTAACGCAATTGGCGGCTTTCGCCTAGCGGCACATGCTCACGACCTTGTGAGGCGTGACACAGATTCAACATGTGTCGACCAGCGGAATTGATCGATGACCTGCACCCAGTCAACACTGAACCCGGCATCCACCAGTTTGCGGGCATCGCGGGCAAAAGTGACCGGGTTGCAGGACACCATGGCGACGGTCTTGATGTTCGAGGCGGCGATTTCAGCCACCTGCGCCTCGGCCCCGGCGCGGGGCGGGTCGAGGATCACGGCGTCAAACCGGTTCAGTTCGTCGGGCAGCAGAGGGCGGCGAAACAGGTCGCGGACCTCGGTTGTGACCCGCTTAAGTCCCGGCGTGGCCCGCCAACCCCGGTTCAACGCGACCAGCATCTCGGCCTCGGATTCCACAGCCAGCATTTCGGCCTGATGCGCCAGCGGCAAGGTAAAGGTGCCGCTGCCCGCGAACAGGTCAACGATTTTGCCGGCCTTGCCGCAGATTTCGCTGACGGCGGCCAACAATGCCGCTTCGCCATGGGCGGTCGCTTGCAGGAATGCGCCGGGCGGCGGGGTGACCTGGGATGCGCCAAACATCTGCACGGGCGGCGTGATGGTGACGACGGTTTCATCGCCCCAGGTCAGCCGGGCCAGCCCGTGGGCCTGTGCAAACTGGGCCAGTTCAATGCGCAATGCTTCGGTCAGAGGTTTGTCGGTTTCGACCACGACATCCGCGCCGACGCGACTGTCGGTCACGGTCAGCCCCACCTCGGTCTTGCGCGATGCGGCGATCATGGTGAGCAGTTCCAGCACCGGGATCAGCGCCACCAGCGCCGGGGTCAGCAGTTTGCAATCGGGCACAGCGACCAAAGCATCCGACGCGCGGGCGTGAAAGCCGACCATGGCCCCATGTTTGGTGCGCCTGCCGCTTAACTTGGCACGGCGCCGGGATTGGGGCGGCGAGGTATCAATCCCGCGAATGGGGGCGTCCAGCCGCTGCCCTTCCAGCGCTTTTTGGACAATCCCGATTTTCCAGTCGGCGACAAAACCGTCATCGGCATGCTGCATCGCACAACCGCCGCAGGATTTGTAATGGCGGCAGGGGGCTGCAACGCGGTGAACCGATGGGCGGATGATCCTGATCGAATCATCGTTCAGGATGTCGATGTCCTCGCCCGGCAAGGTGCGCGGGATCAATGCACCGCCGATGATACGGCCCATGCCATGCTGGGTCAGGCTGTCAATAACTGGCACTTATTCCGCCGCCTCGGTCCGCAGGAACCCGCCCGATTGCCGGTTCCAATATCGGGCATACAGGCCACCACGGGCAAGCAACAGGTCATGCGTGCCTTCTTCGACAATTCGGCCATTATCCAGCACGATAATCCGGTCCATTTGCGCAATGGTGGACAGCCGGTGCGCGATGGCGATCACGGTTTTGCCGCGCATTGCAGTGTCTAACGCGGCCTGAATGCTCGCCTCTACCTCGGAATCCAGTGCCGATGTTGCCTCGTCCAGCACCAGAATGGGGGCGTCTTTCAGCATTGCGCGGGCCAAGGCAATGCGCTGTCTTTGGCCCCCCGACAGTTTTACGCCGCGCTCACCCAGATGCGCGTCATAGCCCTTGCGGCCTTTGAAATCCTGCAGGTTCAGGATGAATTCATGCGCCTCGGCCTTGTCCGCCGCTGCATATACCTCGGCCTCGGTCGCCTCTGGCCGCCCATAGCGGATATTGTCGCGGGCGGACCTGTTGAACATCGCGGTTTCCTGGGTGACCATGCCAATCGCCCTGCGCAAACTTTCCTGCGTCACATCGCGGACATCCTGCCCGCCGACCCGAACCGCCCCGGTTTCGGTGTCATAGAGCCGCAGCAGCAGCGACACGAGCGAGGATTTGCCAGCACCGGATGCGCCAACCAAGCCGATTTTTTC
>JANOMH010000253.1:0-3429 GCA_031420215.1 Rhodobacterales bacterium
CAGGCCGGTCGCCTCCAGGATTGGCAGGGCGTCCATATCGGCGCGCAGGCCGACAACATGGCCCCGCGTGTCGGTGCGGCCCTTGATCACCCCGACCACGCCCGTGCGACCGATGCCTTCGACCACGTCATCGCAGCCGAACTCGCGCAAGCGGGCCGCCACGGTCGCGGCAGTCCGGTGCGTGTCATACATCAGTTCCGGGTTTTCATGCAGGTCCCGCCGCCAGGCGGTGATTTCGGCCTGCATTTCGGACAGACGGTTCTTGATCGGCATGGTTCCTCCTTAGGCGCTAAGAACAAAGTGAGCTGGTGCGACTTGGGTGTAGGTGGACGGTTCGGGCCGGTAGCCCAGCGGAAAAATGGGCGAGGTGATCGGCTTAAAGGCCAGGTCATCGGCAAAGCGGCGTTTGCGCGGGTCGGCGATCGGCACCGCAGAGAGCAGCGATTGCGTGTAGGGATGCTGCGGGCTGTCAAACACCGCTGCACGCGGGCCGATTTCGACGATCCGCCCCAGATACATGACGCCGACATGATGCGCGACGCGTTCCACAACGGCCATGTCATGGCTGATGAACAGATATGACAGGCCCAGATCCTCTTGCAATTCCATCATCAGGTTGAGCACTTGTGCCTGCACCGAAACGTCCAGTGCCGACACCGCCTCATCTGCAACGATCAGCTTGGGGTTCACAGCCAGGGCGCGTGCGATGGCCACCCGCTGTCGCTGCCCGCCGGAGAGTTCATGCGGGAAGCGGTTCATAAACGCGCGCGGCAGATGCACCCGGTCGAACAGTTCCAAAACGCGTGCCTCAAGTCCGGCCCCTGAGGCGAGGCCAAAGTTCTGGATCGGTTCAGCGACCTGATCTTTGAGCCGCCGATAGGGGTTCAAACTGGCAAAAGGGTCCTGAAACACCATTTGCATATCCGCCCGCGCCCGGCGCAGATCGTGCCGGTTCAGCGCGCCGATGTCGCGCCCACCGATCCAAACCTCGCCGGATGTGGGCTCGATCAGCCGCAGGATTGACCTGCCACAACTGGACTTGCCGCAACCAGATTCCCCCACAAGAGCAAGGGTTTCGCCTACATTCAGGTTAAAGCTGACATCTTCCACCGCATGAACCTGCGCCACGGTGCGACGCAGTATGCCGCCCTTCACTGGAAAGCGGGTGGTAAGGTTCTTGACACGGAGCAGCACCTGCGGATTGCGGGACTTCGCAGGTGCCTGTGCGGCGCGGTCCGCCTCATCGCCGATCAGGCGCATGCGTTCCGGCGCAAGCTTGCCCTTCATCTCTCCCAGTTTCGGCACTGCCGCCAGCAGGGCTTTGGTGTAGTCATCCTGAGGGTTTTCAAAGATCTGCTCGACCGTGCCGGTTTCCACAATACGGCCCTGATACATCACCACAACGCGGTCAGCCATTTGCGCCACCACAGCCATGTCATGGGTGATGAACAGAACGGCCATGCCGTTTTCGCGTTTCAGTCGGTTGATCAGCGCCAGTATCTCGGCCTGAATGGTCACGTCCAGCGCCGTCGTCGGCTCGTCCGCAATCAGCAGTTTGGGATCGCATGCCATCGCCATCGCGATGACCACGCGCTGCCGCATCCCCCCCGAAAGCTCGTGTGGATACTGTTTCAGCCGTCGCTCCGGTTCGGGAATACGCACACTTTTCAAAAGCTGCAGGGCCCGCGCAGTGGCTGCCTGTTGGGTCAGCCCCATGTGCACCATCAACCCATCGGTCAGCTGATGTTCGATGGTAAAGACCGGGTTCAGCGCCGTCATCGGCTCTTGAAAGATCATGCCGATTTCGTTGCCGCGCACCCCGCCCATGACCTGCGGGGTGGCGCTGGCCACGTCGAGCGTGGAGCCGTCGGCGCGCAGGAAGCTCAGGGCTCCTGCGGTGATGGTGCCACCGCCGAATTCCACCAACCGCATCAGCGACAACGAGGTGACGGATTTGCCCGAACCGCTTTCGCCGACCACGCACAGGGTTTCCCCCGGGGCGATGGTGAACGAAACATCCTCGACCCCCACCACGGTGCCGCCATCGGTGGCGAATTCGACCCGCAGATGATCAACGGTGACGATGTCTTTCATTTCGACCTCGGGTCCAGAATGTCGCGCAGCACGTCACCGAACATGTTCAATCCCAGCACGGTCAAGGCAACAGCAAGGCCGGGCACCAAAGCCGTCCAGGGGGCGATATCAAGTTGATCGCGAGAGGCCTGGATCATCAGGCCCCAACTGGCTGCGGGCGGCTGGGTGCCAAGGCCCAGAAAAGACAGCCCGGCTTCGGCCAGAATGGCGAAGGCAAGGCTGATGGTGCTTTGCACGATGACAGCGGGCATGATGTTGGGCAGGACATGGCGCAGCATGATCATCCCATCCGTGGTTCCCGATGACCGCGCCGCCTCGACATAGGGCATTTGTGCCACCCGCAGCGCTTCACCCCGGATGATCCGGGCAAGGTAAGGGGTAAAGGCCACGCCGATCGCGATGATCGTGTTCTGGATATTGGGGCCCAGGACAGCACTGATCGTCAACGCCAGCAGCAATGCAGGGAAGGCGAGCAGCGTATCCACCAACCGCATCAGCACATTGTCGATAAAGCCGCCGAAATAGCCCGAGATCAGGCCCAGAGGCAGGCCAAGAACAATGCTCATCAGCACCGCCGAAACGGCGATTTCCAGCGAGGTGCGGGTGCCAAGGATGACGCGGTACATCAAATCGCGCCCCAGTTGGTCGGTTCCGAACAGATGGATCAGGCTGGGGGGAGAGCGACGGGCCGTCATATCCATCGCCGTGGCCGCATCTGGTGGAATGACCATGGGACCAACAATGGCGACAATCGCTATCACCAGCAGAAGTACGATCCCGATCAGGCCCTTGGTGGTTTTGAAACGCTTCATGCCTCACCCCAGCCGAATGCGGGGATCAATGAAGACGTAAAGCAGATCAACCGCCAGGTTGGTCAGCATCACCACAGAGGCGATGATAACGACGGTATACTGGATCAGCGGCAGGTCGCGGTTCAGCAGGGCCTGATAGGTCAGCCAGCCCATGCCGGTATAGCCAAACAGGCTCTCCATCACGATGATCGAGCCGAACAGATAGCCGATCTGCAACCCCGCAATCGTGATCACCGGACCGATGGCATTGGCCAAAGCGTAGCGCCAGATGACGGTGCGTTCGGCCAGACCCTTGGCGCGGGCCACCCGGATGAATTCCTGGCTCAGGATGCCGGTCATGGTTGAGCGGGTCATCCGCGTCAGATGCGCCATCAGGCCAAGACCAAGGGCGAGGGACGGCAGGAACGCATGGCGCAAGGCCCCGAAGAAATCTTCGGATGGCTCGACAAAGCCCGAGGAGGGGAACCAGCCCAGCCAGCGGGCGAAGACCAGGATCATCACGATCCCCCAAAAGAAATCCGGC
>JANOMH010000254.1:0-3354 GCA_031420215.1 Rhodobacterales bacterium
CCCAAGGCCCGGTCATTGCCGCCCCGTCGGTATCGCGCAGCAGATGCCGCCCGGCCTCGGTCACGCCGGTGATCAGCCCATCCGTCCGGCTGAACACGCCGTCAATCAGCATCGCCCGGTCGCTGAGCACGATGAAATGCAACCCGTCAGGTTGCATTTCAATCGCCGAAAATCCGCCAAAGCGCGGGCCGTTGCCATCCCATACAAAGGTGTTCAGATAGCTGGTCGAGGCGACAGCCGGTCCGGTTCCTGCAAGCAGGATGATCACCAAAAACAGGCGCATCCCGGTCAGTTCGCGTTCAGCACATCAAGGCAGATGCCCGGCAGCGAAGCTATGGTCAGCTCTGGCCGGGGCACCACCGGATCTGCGTTGGGGTCTGGCGGCGGCGGATTCAGGATGTCACTGACCCAAGCCCGTGCATCATCGCAGCCGTCCCCATCGGGGATCGGGGCCTGATCGGCACAGTTTGTGGCCCCGGCCGGGCAATTCAGCCGGACGTGAAAGTGGGTGTTATGCCCATACCAGGGCCGGATTTTTTGCAGCCAGGACCGGTCGCCGGTGGCATTGTCACACATTTCGACCTTGGCCCCGGCAAAGATGAAAATCCGCGCCACGCGCGGGTCGGAGGCGGCGGCACGGAGCAGCGCCTCGTGCGCCGGGGTCCAGCCGGAATTGACATAGGCCCCACCGGCCCGCTGCATATCAGTTGACGATATTGCCTCGCGCTCATCGACGCTCAGGTTCAGCCGCTGCGGGGCGAGCATCCAGATATCTGCATCCAGCCCGGTCTGGTGGCTGGCGTGCCCGGTCAGCATCGGCCCGCCACGCGGCTGGCTCATGTCACCCAGATAGAGCCCGTCCCATCCCGGCAGGGTGGCGGCCACGGCGCTGAGATCCTGCAGGTAATCAACCAGAAACGGCTGCCCCCAGTTGCGGTTGCGCGACAGGCGCATCGCCTGCCAGGTCGGCCCGGTTTCGGGCAATTGCACCGCCCCCGCCTGACAGCCGCGCGAATATTCGCCCACAGGGTCAGAGGATTGCGAGGTCGGGCCATCTATTGCCCCAAAGAGGGCTTTGGCCACCCGCGTGTCATTGGCGTTTTGCGAAGACACAGAAGCGGTTGGCGTGGGCGCGTCACCGCCCCGGCAAGAGCCAAGGGCAAGGATCAGGGCGAGGGTTGTTACGAGGCGGACCATTGGACGCGATCTCCGTCTTTGTTGACGTATCGTAGCAGGAACAACCCGATCAGGAAAAGCCCGATCACCGGCAAAAAGCCCAGCTGCACCGATCCTGTCAGATATGTGAACAGCCCGATCAGCGCCGGACCCAGAAATGCCGTGGCTTTGCCGGTCAGCCCGAACAGCCCGAACGCTTCGGCCGGGCGGGCAGGGTCGCTGTGCAGGGTCATCATGGTGCGCGAGGCGGAATAGTTGGCCCCGCCTGCGCCGCCAAGGATTGCCCCGCAAACATACAGGATAATGTCGGGCAACATGGACCCCGCGGGGATCGGAATGCCAAACAGGCTTTCGCGTGACATGCCAACGATGATGATCGACACCGCCACCAGCGCCCAACAGGTAAAGATGATCACCGGCTTGGGCCCCAGCCTTTGGTCAAAAATCCCGCCGACCCAGGTCAGGATGGCCGCCGCGATGGCGGCGATAATGCCGAACACGCCAATTTCAATCACGCTCCACCCCAAGACCAGATTGGCATAGATGCCGCCGAAACTGTAAACCGCGCCCAGCGCGTCGCGGTACAGCATCGACCCCAGCAGGAAATTTCCCAGACTTTTGCGGCGGAACACGGTGCGGAACGACACCATCAGGTCGGCCCAGACCCGGGCAATCGTCGGGCGGACCGTCGCAGGGGCCTTATCCTCGCGCGACCAGATGAAGAACGGGATGATGAATATCGCGTACCAGATGGCGATGAACGGGCCGACCGACCTTGTGCCTTCGCGCGCCTCAGGGTCCAGCCCGAACAGGGGCGGGTTGCCCAGCAATGTCACGCCGGATTCGTTTTCGGCCAGCAATAACAGCATGACCAGCAGGGCAATCACCCCCCCCCAATAGCCGAACGCCGCCGCCGACCCCGATATCCGCCCGACCGCCTTTTGGTCGCCCAAGGATGGCAGCATCGCATTGTTGACGTTCAGGGCGGATTCGGCCGCGAAAAACCCGATCCAGAACACGATCAGGATCGGGATCAGTGTCGCCCCATCCGGCGTCAACCCCCAAAGCAGCGCCGCACAAACCACAACCACCACCGAAAAGCCCGCGATCCACGGCAGTTTGCGCCCCGACGCATCGGCCCAGGCTCCAAGTAGCGGTGCGGTGAACGCAATCAACAGGCCAGAAATGGTTTGCCCCAGCGACCACAGGCTTTGCGCCTGTGCATCTGCGGCCGCACTATCCATGCCCTGCCCTAGGTAATAAACAGCCGCGACCGAGGCGAAATACGGGCCAAAGATAAAGGTCAGCCCCAGCGTCGCATAGGGCTGTTGCGCCCAGTCAAACAGCATCCAGCCCCAGATGCGTTTCCTGTCCACCCCCATGCCCGTCCCCCCGGTTTTGCGCCGGATATGATCCGCAATCAGCTCTGTAGGCAAGCGTTATGCATCCGCCATTGGCGGCCAGAGCCTGGCATCTTCGGCGGCGATCCATTTGGCGATGAAATCCGGTATCGGTGGCGGTGGGCCGATATGGGTGGACTGCGCGATCACCTCGGCCGGGGCCACAATCCCGGATTTGCCCACCACGGCGGACCGATAGACCGCGTGGCTGGCGCATTCGCCATTTGATTTCCACATCGATTGCTCAAGGTAAAAAAACCGCGCGTCCCAGGTCACACAGCGGCTTTTCATCACCAGCTTGTCAAACATCTGCACCCGGCGGCGGTAGCGCACCACAGACCCGGCCACGGTCAGGCCCCACCCGTTCTTCCGCAAAATCCCGACCAGTCCGGTGCGCTGCGACAGCGGAATGCGCCCCAGATCATACAGGGTCAGGGTGCGGCCATTGTTCAGCTCGTTCCACGGGTCCAAATCCCAAGGCAAGCAATAATGCTGGCTGACATGCGTGCCGGTGACCGGCAGGGCCGGGTCATTGCGGTGTTTGAAGAATTGCCAGGCAATACGGACAAAGGGATACATCTTGGCACCTCGTTTACCCGGTTCGTCCTATCCTGCCTGACGTTCAGGTCAAGCCGTGACGCCGGGGCAAAGGCCACTTGCCCTTTTAGCCCGCAGTGCCTAGGTCTGACCGGACCCGCAATACAGGTAAAACCGCCCGATGATCGCCATTTTTCAGACCCTGCTCTATGTCCTCAGCATCGCCAAATTCTTTGTCTTT
>JANOMH010000255.1:0-4497 GCA_031420215.1 Rhodobacterales bacterium
TGCGGCGAATGCGGCAATTACACGTTGGTCCGCAATGGGACCTGTATGAAGTGCAATACCTGCGGCGGGACAAGCGGGTGTAGCTAAAAATCTTGGAAGATTTTTGCCAAAATTTCTCGAGAAATTTTGGGTGTCAAGTTCCGGGGCGGGTGCGCTCGCCCCTGACGTCGATCAGGCCGCAGGCAGAAACCGGGCGGTCACGAAAATGAGCCTGATCAGCGAGACTGGGGCATCCGTCTGGGTGCCCCTTTTTTTCCAGTGTGTTACGCCTCAATGCTCATGTATCACATTAACGAAATCGCCGCGCCAACGTCGCCACCGACACCGCCAGCACGATAATCACGCCGACCAATACCTCGCGGACATAGGAATTGACGTTCAACTGCGTCAATCCATTGTCCAGCATCCCCATCACCACGACGCCGACAATCGTGGCAATCACCCGGGGTTGGCCCTTGGCGGTCAGGGTCATGCCCAAAAACACCGCAGCAATCGCCGACAACATGATGCCATCGCCTTGGGTCGGGTTGGCCGAGGCCACGCGGGACGCGATCATCAGCCCAGCCGCCGCCGCCCCAACCCCGGTGATGACAAAGGCCAACAGGCGCATCCGCCAGACCGGCACACCCGACAACCGCGCCGCCTCACTATTGCTGCCAATCGCATAAAGCCACCGGCCGAAGCGGCGTTTTTCAAGCAATATCCAACAGATAAGCGCCACAGCTAATGCCACGACAGTCAGCGCCGGAAACACCAGCGGCTTGTCCGCCCAAGTGCCCAGCGGCAGCCCGCCGCGGGCGAAATCACCAAAGCTGTCCGGTATCGCCCGGCCCGAAATCGTGCGCCCATTGCTGACCAGAAACGCAATCCCGGAGTAGGCGGTCAGCGTGGCCAAGGTGGCGACGAAGGGCAGCAGTCCGACGACGGCCACCAGAAAACCGTTGATCAGCCCGCCTAAGACCCCCACGCCCAAAGCGACAGCCAAAGCCGCCGGAACTGACCAGCCCGCAACAAATGCAATCCCGGCCACAACACCCGAAAGTGACGCCATCGACCCCACCGACAGATCAAAATCACCCGTGACCATCAGCAGGGTCATCACAGAGGCCACACAGACCAACATGCTGGTTTGCTGGGATATATTCAGCAGATTCTGCGCAGTGATAAACGTGTCGGGCCGCGCGATCCATAATCCCAGCACAATCGCGGCCATGCCAGCCATGCTGGCATAGCGCGATAATCCGGCCCTCACGATTTACGGCGCGGCATTGGCCGCTGTGATCAGCATCGTCGGCACATAGATCACTTTTGCCACGATGGTTTCCCCACCCAAAATCCGGGCCACGGTATCGGCAGTCGTGGCCCCGATCCCGGCGAAATCCTGTGCGACAGAGGCTTCGAAATTCCCGCCCGCCGCAATCGCATCGCGCGCTTCGGGGTTCGCATCTATGCCGGTAATCACGATGCCCTCGCCCTGACGGCCTGCCGCTTCAATGGCTTGCAAGGCGCCTAAAGCCGGTTGGTCCCAGGCGGCCCAAACCGCCGAAATCGAGCCGGGTTCCGGGTTGGCGGCCAGCAACGCCTCCATCTTGGCACGGCTATCGGCGATGCCGCCATCGGATACATCGGGCGTGATCCGGTCGAGCACGGTAATGTCCGGGTAATTGCCAAACACCGCATCGGCCATCACGCCGCGCACCTGCACGGGGGGAAAGGCGTCAAAGGTGAACATCACCACCTTGCCTGCGCCACCAATCCGGTTGGCAACATAGACGGCGGTTTCCGTGGCCATGGCATAGCCGTTCGACGTGACATTGGCGGCCACCAGCGGGTCAGACCCTGCATCCATCCCGACGACCGGAATGCCTGCATCAGCGGCGGTTTGCAGGCCTGCGCCGATCTGTGCGGGATCAACGTTGATCACGATGGCATCAACGCCAGCGGTCACCTGATCCTCAATCCGGGAAATCACCGCCGGCACGTCGCCTGCGGTATCGATGACATTCACCGTCCAGCCCAGTTCGGTCGCCCGGGCCTGAAACGCATCGACATAGAACTGCGTGCCGGGCTGCGCCAGATAAGGTGTGATCACGGCGACGGTTTCGGCCACAGCAGCGCTGCTGAAACCCAGTGATGCGGCGACAGCAAGTGCAAGGCGATTGAACTGAGCAGACATATGTGACCCTCCCCGGTCATGATTTATGGTCTTGGCATTGCGACTGTGGCAGGCCAGTTTGTCCGCGTCCAGAGGGAAGGGGCGGGTATGGCCTTGATCGGTATCGACATTGGCACCACGGCGGTCAAGGCGGTGATGTGTGATCTGTCTGGGCAGCGCTTGTCCGGTTATGGCGCGACCTATCCGACCCAACGGCCCCGCCCGCAGTTTGTCGAACAGGACCCCGCTGATTGGCTGACTCATGTGCAGGCCGCTCTGGCGCAATTCGCGGCGTTAGGGGCCGGGCCGGTCAGCGGGATCGGGATCACGTCGCAGGTCAATACCCATGTGTTTTGCGCGGCCAGCCTGGCGCCACTGGCCCCAGCTATTGTCTGGCAGGATGGGCGGGCCGCAGCGGAAGCTTTGGCGCTGGACCGAATACTATCGACCGACGCCAAAATTGCGGCATTGGGCGCGCCGATCCCGATTGATGCCAGCCATGCGCTGGCCCGGATGGCATGGATGGCCGCGCACAGGCCGGAACTGTGGGCCCGGACCCGATATGTGCTGTCGCCTAAGGACTATGTGACTGCCGCCCTGACCGGAGTAGTCGCAGCCGACCCCTTGTCGTCGGTCGGACTTGTCGGGACAGACCTGACCTATGCACCGGCGATTCTGGGTTTGTTTGACCGGGCCGCGCGGGTTTTGCCGGCGTTGCATGACCCGCTGGATGTCATTGGGAAAACCAGAGGGATGGTTCTTAATGGGGTGCCCGTGGTTTGCGGCACGATGGATGCCTGGGCCGCGATGTTCGGGGTTGGGGTTGCAGCACAGGGGCAGGCAATGAACCTGTCTGGAACCAGTGAAGTGCTGGGGTTGGTGTCAGGCCTGCGGCGGGCCGAACCCGGCGTGATCACCTTTCCTGACTGGCGCGGGATCACCTTGCACGCCGGGCCAACCCAGTCGGGCGGGGCCTCGCTGGACTGGCTGGGGCGGATCATTGGCCGGTCGACGGCCGAGATGGCCGCGATGGCGGGCCGGATTGTAGCCGATACGCCGCTGTTCCTGCCGCATCTGGCAGGCGAACGTGCGCCACTGTGGGATGCGCAGGCGCGGGGTGTATTTGTCGGATTGTCAGCGGCGCATGGCCCGGCAGACATGGTGCTGGCCGTGATGGAAGGCGTGGCGTTTTCGGCCCGGTTGGCGCTGGAGGCACTGGAGCGGGCAGGCGGGCTGCGACCCGGTGAGATCAGGGCGGGCGGGGGTGGAACGGTGTCGGATGCGTGGTGTCAGATCAGGGCTGATGCATTTGGCAGGTCTTTGGTCCGGATGCAGGCGCCGGATGCGGGCGCCGTGGGTGCGATGGTGATGGCGGGGGTCGGCTGCGGGCTGTTGCCTGATCTGGCAGAGGGCACTGCCCGGCTGGTTCCGGTAGACCGGCGGTTTGAACCGGGGCCGGGCGTGGCTTTGGCAGAACGGCGCTATCCGATCTGGCGGCAGACTTATGGCCAGATCGGGCCGGTGAACACGGCATTGGCGCACGAGCGACAGTTGATGTGATGGATGAAGTATGACATGCAAATCACTGGTGTTATGCACTTATGTCAAAATCAGGTGTAGCCAGTTCAAAGCCTGAAAACTGAAACCCCGGCGACACCGTGCAGCCCACAAGCGTCCAGTCGCCCAGCGTTTGTGCCGCTTGCCAATGCTGAGGCGGCACAATGAGTTGCGGGAATTGCCCGGCGGTCAGATCAGGCCCAAGGTGGTGATGGGTGGCGGGGCCATGGTCTTTGTCACTGGTCCGCAGCAGGATAGGCGCCCCCGCATAATAGTGCCAGATTTCGGTTGCATCGACCCGGTGCCAATGGCTGGCTGTGCCCGCTTTCAGCAGAAAATAAATGCAGGTGCCGGTCGGCCGGCCGTCATTGGCGGCGACCCAGGTCTGCCGATACCAGCCCCCCTCGGGATGGGGGGCCAGCGACAGGCGGGCGATGATCTGATCGGCGGTCATGCGTAGGATGGGCAATCTGCCCATCTGTCCGGGGGTATGGGCAAATTGCCCATCCTACCGCAGTATCGACCGACCCGCATACAAGGCCGTCTCGCCCAGCATTTCTTCGATCCGGATCAACTGGTTATACTTGGCCAGGCGGTCAGACCGCGACAGCGACCCGGTCTTGATCTGCCCACAATTGGTCGCCACGGCCAGATCGGCGATGGTCACATCCTCGGTTTCACCTGACCGGTGCGACATCACACAGGTATAGCGGGCGCGGTGGGCCATATCGACGGCGGCCAGCGTTTCGGTCAGCGTGCCGATCTGGTTGACCTTGACCAGCAAC
>JANOMH010000256.1:0-2100 GCA_031420215.1 Rhodobacterales bacterium
ACTGGCCGGTCCGGGCACATCGGGCGATCAGGGAAAATGTCATCGCGGTCAGTCCGGGATCACAGCGGTGCCGTCGATTTCCACCAGCCAGCTGGGCCGGGCCAGCGCCGATACGACCAGCCCGGTCGATACCGGATGCACGCCCTTGATATATTCGCCCATGGTCCGGTACACCGCCTCGCGGTGGCGGACATCGGTGATATAGACCACGACCTTGACCAGATGCTCCATCCCGCCGCCCGCTTCCTCGATCAACTGACGGATGTTCTGCATCACCTTATGGGTCTGTTCCACCGGGTCATGGCTGCCGATATCCTGCGCATCGTCCAGATTTTGCGGGCACTGACCGCGCAGATACAGGGTGCGCCCGCCGCGGGTCGCCACGGCCTGACACAGATCATTGTTCAGGTTCTGTTCGGGGTAAGTGACGCTGGTGTTGAACTTGCGGTACCGGGTATGCGGATCGGCCATGGCGCGGGATGCCCTTTAAGGATGGTATGGTGAGGCAACGTTGACTGCTTTACACCAAAAGGCAACGCCCAGAATGTCATAGGCCAGAATGAAAAGGGGCCCCCCCATGCCGGTGGAACAGGTCGACACATTGATCATTGGCGGCGGTCAGGCGGGGCTGGCGATCAGCGAGCATCTGGGCAAACGCGGGCTGCCGCATCTGGTGCTGGAACGCGCCCGGATTGCCGAAAGCTGGCGGACATCGCGCTGGGATTCTCTGGTGGCCAATGGCCCGGCCTGGCACGACCGGTTCCCGACGCTGGCCTTTGACGACATCGACCCGAACAGCTTTGCGCATAAAGACCGGATTGTGCGGTATTTCGAAGATGTGGCCCGGCAGAACAATTCGCCCATCCGCTGCGGGGTCATGGTCAAATCGGTCACTGCCGAAGGCGCGGGATTTCGCGCCGATACCAGCGACGGGGTGATCATCGCCAAGCAAGTCGTCGCCGCCACAGGCCCCTTTCAACGCCCGGTTATCCCCGCAGTGCTGCCGTCTGACGCCGGGATCATGCAGGTGCATTCGCAGGGCTACCGCAACCCCGGCCAATTGCCGGACGGGGCGGTGATGGTCGTGGGGGCCGGGGCATCGGGGTCGCAGATTGCGGACGAACTCCTGCGGTCGGGTAAGCGGGTATTCCTGTCAATCGGGCCACATGACCGGCCACCAATTCGGTATCGGGGTAAGGATTTCTGCTGGTGGCTGGGGGTGTTGGGTCTATGGGATGCCAAGACCCGGTCACCCGACATGGACCATGTGACCATCGCGGTCAGCGGGACGCATGGCGGAATTACCGTGGATTTCCGGCACTTTGCAGCGCGGGGGATGACCCTGCTGGGTCGGGCGGGGGCCTATGCGGACAGGATGATGCAGTTCGCCCCGGATCTGGCGCGCAACATCGCCCGGGGCGACGCGAGCTATCTGGCCGTGCTGGACACCGCTGATGCCTATGCCAGCGATAACGGGCTGGACCTGCCTTTGGAACCAACCGCCCGCCAGATCGACTCTATGCCGGATTGCGCAACTAACCCGATCCTTGAACTGAACCTGCGCCAAGAGGGGATCACATCCATCATCTGGGCCACAGGATACGCGCTCGATTTCACCTGGCTGCAACTGGACACGTTTGATGCAAAGGGCACACCCCTGCATGATAGGGGAGTGTCCAAAATACCGGGCCTGTATTTCCTCGGCCTGCCATGGCTGACGCGCCGGGCCTCGCCGTTTATCTGGGGGGTCTGGCAGGACGCAGCGTATCTGGCGGACCATATCGCCGGACGGACATAGCTTACCAACTTGGCAATCGAGATGATTCCTTAGTTCGGGCCGGAATGGCTCTGTTGCACAAATCGGGGTGAGGTCGCGTTTCCCCTTGCCTTGAGCGGACTCATCCCACGCGCTGCGTTTGCGGGGTTCCGAGTGCCGTGAAGCGGTTGAGGATTGCCGCGCTGATCTGAAGCTCTGCGACCTGTCTGTCGAAGTCGCGCGCCATGACACGCTCACCCAGCAGCTTGAAGCATCGCATTTTGGTCTCGACCAAGCTTCGTCGGTGATACCCGCTCCAGTGCCGCCAGATGGTGCGGCCAAGG
>JANOMH010000257.1:0-11377 GCA_031420215.1 Rhodobacterales bacterium
GACCATGATCTTGCCATTCTGATCCTCGATCACGCAATGGGTCTTGGAAATCAGCCGGTCCGGGTCGGGCAGGACCATGTCATTTTCCTGCCCCCGGCCAATGGTCATCGATGCGCCGCGCATGGTGATCGGCGCGCCGCCACGGGGCACGGTTCCGGTGGATTGAAAGCGAAGTGTAACGTTCATAACCTTGTCTTATCCGCCAATCATCACCATCGGACAGCCCAAAACGATTGTGCCGCCATGGGCACAGCTGTCCCCCATCCGGGCCGCAGGTTTACCGCCGACCAATACCGTCATCGACCCTTTGACGATGACATCGGGCGGGCCAACGCAAATGGCTTTGTCAGTGGCCACTGCCTGAGGCAACATCGCCGTCAGCACGGTAACGCCGACCGCAATGATCGGACCGCCTACATGTGGCACCGGGCCGGTCAGCATGGGGCAGACGTGCATATCGGTCATGCGGGATGCGGGGGGCATGTCAGGTCACCTTTTCGGGTTGAGCGTCGGCGTCATCTTCTTCGGCGTCGGCATCATCTTCGTCAATATCTTCCTCTTCCTCCGGCTCTTCCTCGTCTTCTTCCTCTAAATCCTCGTCGTCTTCCTCTTCCTCATCATCCTCTTCTTCTTCGTCATCATCGTCGTCCTCGTCTTCATCCTCTTCCACTACGGTCATCGGCGGGGCGGCAAAATTGCCCGACCCACCGCGGGCGATATCCAGCGCACGCTCGACCAGCACCTCGCCCATGGCATCCATCTGCACATCGTCGCGGCACCAGGCAATGATGGCCATGGCAAAGACCGACATTTCAGCAGCGCCGGCCGGAGCCGGAAACTGGGCCAGATCGGCGGGGCCAAGGGTGCCGTCGAACCAGACTACGGCGCTGGCACAATGGACCGTGTCATCGCCGACTTCGGCAATATTGATCGCATCCGCAGCGGCCTGCCGGTTATCGGTGTTAGGGTTGAATACCCAGGCCTCGGACGCGGCCAATGGCGGTGGCAGTCGCGCCGGATCGGGGATCACGTCACGCGCGGCCAGGCAAGACCACCAGACCCGTTCGCGTGGCGGCAGACAGCAAGCCAATAGCATGAGCATATCGGCATAGGCTTTCAGCCCCTCAAGTTCAGTCAACACAGTTTCAATCGAGGCACTGGCGGGGGCGACCAACTGGGTCTGCAGTTTGCAATTGGCCTGCGCAAGCAGGCGGGCTGCCGGTTGGTTCGGCAGTTTACTCAGCGATTTGAATCGTTCACTCATCGCACCGCCCCCTTAGTTGATCTTGGTGATGGAACCCTTGAGGGTCAATATCCCCGAAGCCTCCACCTTGGCGATGGCGCCCTTAACTTCGGTCATGGCCGTCCCTTCGATGGCCACCTTTGTCCCGTTTATCTTGATCTGCGTGCTCTTGATCTCGATCGCACTGGACGTGATCTTGATCGACGACCCACCGACATTCAGCTTGATCTCGGTCATCGCCTTGATCCGGACCTTGCCGCCTTTGGCAGTGACATAATAGTTGTCAGCCTTGGTGCTGTCGTTGCCGTCCACTTTGACGGTGCGATAACCTTTCACGACTTCCAGCATATTGGCCTTGGTTTTGCGGGCGATGTCGCCCTCGACGACGGTGGCCTGCTTGCCTGCGATCTTGGTCGCCTGATCCTTGGCGACCTTCTTGACCTCACCACCGCCCTTGACCACGGTCGACAGGTTGCCGGATTTCACCAGCAGGGTCTTGTTGCCGGTGACCATGCTGCTGTGCTTGGCCTTGAAGGTGCTTTTGTGATCTTTGGTCACCGTCTCGGTCTGCTTGCCTTTGACGGTCAGGATCTGATCACCCTTGATCGTGTGGGTCTGTTTTTTGTTAATCGTGTAGGTCTGGTTACCCTTGACCAGCAGCTTTTGATCGCCGCCAATGGTTTCGGTCTGGTTGACCTTGATCTTGATGGTCTGGTTGCCCTTTTTGACCTCAAGATTGTCATCGCCGGTATTGATCGTCTCGGTCTTGGTATGTTCGATAGTCTGCTTGAGGTCACCAGGATCGGCCTTTTCCAGACCGATAGTGATGGTCGCGTTGTTCTTGATGATCTGGACATAGTCCTTTTCGGACTGCATCCGGACATATTCTTCGCCCTTCTTGTCCTCCATGATCAATTCATGAAAACCGCCGCCGCCTTTGGTGGATTCGGTGCGGAAACCGGATTGGGTCATGTTGCCGGGCAGGGCATAGGGCGGAGAGTTCTGACCGTTATAGGCCATGCCGGTGCAGATCGGGTAATCGGGGTTGCCGAACTCGAACTGAATGAACACTTCCTGCCCGATGCGGGGAGTGGCGAACATGCCGTAGCCCTTGCCCGCCCATGGCACGGCAACGCGGACCCAACAGCTGGTTTCCGGCTTGTCACGTTCACGGTCCCACGGAAACATCACTTTGATGCGGCCATATTCATCGGTATAAATCTCATCCCCCGCCGGGCCGGTGACAATGGCCGGATAGATCGCATCCATCCGGGGCCATTCGGTTTCCAGCTTGGGCCGATAAGGCACAGTATCGCGGGCCACCTCGAACTCTGTATGACACAGGACCATATCGTCGGGGTATTTGATCGGGTTGACGGCCTGCATATCCTGCATCGGGTCGTCGTCGGTGCGTTCCTCTTGCAGATAGATCGTGGAATCGCAGACCAGATACTTGCCCGCCTCATCCTCTGCCTCAGAATGCTCCATGTCGAACAAAGCCCCTGTGCGGATCGTCGGCGCATTGCCTGAACCCTTGACCCGTTCGGCATCATGGGCGGTGGCCTCCATGATCCGGCGGGCCGCGGCCTCGCCATCGGCGGCGGTTTTGTATTTGCCGCCGGGCGAATACATTTCGTAGTTCTTATGCGCGTGGTCACCTTTGGGGATCGCCACGCTGACCTTGAGGTCGGCATTAGGCTTGGTCATGTCATATTCGAACAAAGACACCTTACCCGGCACCACCGACTTTTTCGGGATCCATTCAAACACCGTATCCGGATCACGCCGACCCTTTTCTGCGCGCGGCTTGAACTGGGCCCCGCCGGTCGCGGTATGCGAGCCGACGCTGTCGGCCAACACCAGCTTTTCAGTGGCACCCTCGTGGTCGAAATAGTAATATATCCCCTCCTCCTCCATCAAACGGCTGACAAAGGCAAAGTTGGTCTCGCCATATTGCACGCAATATTCGCGGGGCTTGTAGCTGGCCGACAGCCTGTCGGTCAGATCGGTGAAGCCCAGTTTGCTGAACACCTTCTTGATGATGTCGGGGGTGGTTTCCTTTTGGAACACCCTATTTTCGGCCCCGCGCGTCAAAAACCACAGCCACGACCGCAGTTCCACGGCATAGCGGTCGAATCCAAGGGCATGGCCCAGCGATTCCACCTCGACTACGACTCCGACAAAATTGATCGATACCGCACCCACATCATAGGCTTCGATCTTCATCCGGGTGCCCAGAATGTCTGACGATTTGAACGCGGTGTTGGTCACAAAAAACTCGACCCGCGCCTCGGAAATCTTGCTCAGGCCTTCGGTGATCTTCGCGCCCCAGAACATCAGGTCGCCGTCGGCAAAACTGCCGGTCATCTTGAATGTCTTGCTGGTGAGTTGTCTGCCTGCTCCGCCGGCCATGATGTACTCTTCCTCGCTATAAAATGCGTTCCAGACCCACAATGGGGATTGGGTAATTCCAAGCCCGCATCAGTCGTTCCCGTAATGTTTCAACATCAAATTGCCCGGTGAGGGGGCAACCCGTGCAGGGGATGTAATGCCATCACTCTGGCACGCAACGCCCGCCTTTTCCATCAAAGATATAATCCTTAAAGCCCCGCCAAAAGAGCGGCCAGCTCGGGGTCCATTTCGTCGTCATCCGTGCTATCGCTGGCGGCAACATCGTCATCGCCACCACCACTGTCGTCGTCAAACCCGGCCAAAAGGGCGGCCAGATCTGCATCCATCGCTTCGACGGCACTGTCATCACTGCCACTGTCGTCGTTACTGCTGTCGTTGCTGACGCGATCATCAGCGACGATCCGTTCAGGTTCCGCCTTTGGCTTGGGCATCGGCACGCCCGCCCAGGGACCGAGCACCGTATCGCCGGCCAGGGATTGAAACGACCCCAACCGCACCTCGTCCCGGCCTTTGACCGAGATCACGGGCATCAGCCCGCGGGCAACGGCGGTCTGGGTTTTGGCCTGGGTCAGGTTGCGTTCTGTGCAGGGAAGGGCAACCTGATCGCCATACTGATCCTTGACATAATGGAACGGAATTTCGCCCAAAGACATCACTTGGCCCAGCCCCATAGCCATGCCATTCTTGCGGAACGATTGCGCCAGCAGGATCGCCACCAACGCCACCGGATTGGCCCAAAGCATCCCGCCCAGCCCCTCTTGCGGGGTGAACTCCTCAAAATCGAACTCATAGATCGGCTCGGATTTGGCTCCATACGGGCGGCGCAGCAGGAACCGGGGTGACACAAGTCCGACATGCCCCGCCTCGGGCATGGCGCGCAACGTATCCCACGCCTCGGCCACCAGCGGGTGCCGGTCATCTTTGGCCACTTCCAGGAATGTGGGGGTAATTGCCGCAAAGAACGGCGCATTCACATGGGCAGCGACCTGAGCGATCCGGCCCAGCAGTTCGGCATGTGGCGGGGTTTCCTCGAACGTATAAAGCCCGCAGATCGCACTGAACGGGCCGCGCCCGTCAGGAGTGCTTTCGGTCAGCAGTTCATACAGGCCCGACTGGCTCAGGTCATCCTGCGCCGACAGATCAGCGGCGAGTTCTTCGGCACTGATATCATACAGGATCAGGTCCAGTTTGCTGTCTGTCTCGACCGATCTTGTGATCAGATCGAGCATCCGCCACTGCGCCTCGACCGACTGAAACTCGGGGTGATGCAGGACAAGCCGCATCGCCCCTGACAGGGCTTCGTCCACCGCGTCTTGCATGGCGACATTGTCGGCGTCAGGGACCGACACGATATAGGGGCCGACGATCCGGGCGATCAGATCATCGGCAGAGGACGCCTCGGTCTTGACCTTGGATTTGCCGCCAATCAGCTTGGCGAAATCCGACAGCTTACGGTCGGCAGGGACCGCATTGCCCTTGGAGGTGCGGGCGGGGGGCGTGACTTTGCGGCCATTTTCGTGGCCCCATTCACGCAACTCGGTGACCGTGCCCTTGGCCGTAGCCCCGCTGGACAAGCGGCGTTTCAGGGACACCAGCCCTTCAAACATCTCAACCTTTTCATATAACTCGTCCGGGTGCAGATCGTCGATCGAGGTCAATTCAACCTCAATCCCCGCCCCCTTTTTGCCAATCGGCAGGATCAGAGTCGTGGCAAAACCGGCAATCACCCTGTCAATCGTATCGACATCCAGCTTGATCGGGCGGCGACGGGCCAAATCCGCGCCAATCTCGACCTCGCCTCTGGCCGACCGGCCCGAGAAATCACCCATCAGGGCAATGCGGAACCGGGTTGGCTTTGCACCCTCGGGGCGGGGGACGTCGAGCATGCCGAATGAAAATGTCGTTTCTGCCATGTCTTTTGCCTTTTTTCAGGTTTGTCCGACCAAAATTGAACCGAATTGTCAGATGCTCAGGAAGCGCTCCGCTGCAATCACTTGCGGCGGGGCAGTTATTTGTGTTTCAGGTCAAAGCCCCGACAAGATCATATATACCACTGGCAAATTCATAAACCTCTTTGACAGTTTCAGCAGCTGTCATCTTGTCCAGCTCTTTCAGCTTTTGCCAGGTTGTCTTGTCATCCACAGTCAGGCCGTTGCCCTTCATCAATTCCTGCATTGAATCAAGGTATTTTTCGCGCTCGTCCAGTTTTTTGCCAAGTTCGGTCACACCGCGCTTCAGGCCCATCACCTGCGCACCGATCTTTACACCGTCTTTCAAAGTCGTCGCAGCCTTCATGGCTTTGGCCAGCTTGTCGGCTTCACCAGACAGACTATCAACCTTTTTGCGGGTTTTCGTAGTATGATCCCGATACGCTGTGCGGGCTTTTTCCACATCGGCGGACTGCGATTTGATACCCTTGATCACGAAATCGGTGACCTCGGTCATGATCCCCTTAAGGTCACGACCTTTCATGATTTCTTCGCCGCCAGCCTTGATTTTTCCCAAAATGACTTTGATCGAGTCAATCGGATGCGACGGATCAAGGCCCGATGTATCGACCATCTGGCGTTTCGCGGCCTGCATTATGGTGTTCCCGCGCAGATCAATAAATTTCCTGATCGCGGTATCAAGATCTTTGCGCAGCTTTTCTTCGTTCTTGAGCTGCTGGTTCAATTCAGTGCCCATCGCATAAACGACTTTGGCCAGCGAATAATAGGCGGTCACGTCGGCGCCCATGCTGGCCACCAAAGTGGCCACATTGGTGGCAACGGTGATCGCAGCTGCGGTCACTTTGATTGCCAGCCGGATCTGCGATTCTTTCAGGTTTTTGTCGGCCTGTATTTCCTTTTTCAGGCGATCTTCAGCTGCCTTAAGCGCCGCACCCTCGGCAGATTTCAGGGCGTTCTCGATTGACTTATTGACGCCCTGGATCAGCTTTTCCGCTTCTGCCACGACTTTCTTGTCGGGAGATTCCATCATGTCGCCAATCTTCGCATCCAGCTTTTCAGCCTCGGAGGCAATGACCGTTTCGTAGTTGTCAAGCGCACCACGCGCGGCGTCTTCCAGGCGCTTCAACGCGGCCGAAGGGACCTCTGAGGCGCTGAGAATGCCTGTTGTGGTGACGTCAATCTGCACATCGACGCGATAGGCCGGAATGACAATGTATTTTGTCGCCGGTTTCTTGCGGACCAGATCAACGACATAGAACTTATGTGTTGTTACCTTCTTTTTTGCCATACCCTATCCTCCCTTCGATTGGGACAATTGCAGCTTAATCGCATCAATCAAAACTATAGGTGAACTCGTTCTCCTTCATATCAATCGCCACCCGCTTGACCTCTTCACCGCGCATCATCCGGCGCAAGAATTCGCCGGATATATCAGGCAGCATCGTGTTGGTGACAATCGCGTCAATCATCCGGCCGCCGCTTTCCAACTCCTGACAACGGCTGACAATCGTATCGACCACGGCATCGGTGTATTCGAACGGCACTCCATGGCTGGCCGCGACCCGTTTCTTGATCCGGTTCAATTGTAGCCGGGTAATTTCCGCTATCATCTTGGGCGAGAGCGGATAATAGGGTATCGTGACCAATCGACCCAGCAAGGCAGGCGGAAAAATCTTAAGCAGCGGCTCACGCAGCGCTTTGGAGAGGGCTTCCGGATCGGGTATCAGATCAGGATCAGCACACATATCCATAATCATTTCCGATCCGGCGTTCGAGGTGAGCAGGATCAGCGTATTGCGGAAATCAATGCTGCGCCCCTCGCCATCTTCCATCCGGCCTTTGTCGAATACCTGAAAGAATATTTCATGCACATCCGGATGGGCCTTTTCAACCTCGTCCAGCAAAACCACGGAATATGGTTTGCGCCGGACGGCTTCGGTCAATACCCCGCCTTCGCCATAGCCAATATATCCCGGGGGGGCACCTTTCAGTGATGATACGGTATGCGCCTCCTGATATTCGCTCATATTGATGGTAATGACATTCTGCTCGCCGCCATACAGAACCTCGGCCAGGGCCAATGCGGTTTCGGTTTTACCAACGCCGGACGTGCCCGCCAGCATGAACACGCCAATCGGTTTGGTCGGGTTGTCCAGCCCGGCGCGACTGGTCTGAATGCGTTTGGCAATCATCTCCATCGCATGGCCCTGCCCGATCACCCGTTTGTTCAGGTGTTCGGCAAGATCGAGCACGGTCTGCAATTCGTCCTTAAGCATCCGGCCCACCGGAATGCCGGTCCAGTCGCCCACAACCGACCCCACGGCCTGCGCATCAACGATGGGCAGGATCAGCGGGGTTTCGCCCTGCAACGTGGTCAGTTCGGCGTTTTTCGCTTTCAATTCAATCATCAGCGCGGCGCGCTGTTCGTCAGACAGGGGGCTGGCGCCCGGTATTTCCGCTGCTTCTGAGGTGGCCACTTTGACCGGCCCCGGATCAACCGGCGCGCCACCTTCGCGCAGTTTGGCGCGCAGGTCGAGGATTTGGTCCACAACGGCTTTTTCCGCCTCCCACCGGCCGGTCAGTCCGGCCAATCGGACCTCCTCTTCGGCCTTGAACGCCGTGATGGCCTTGCGCCGTTCATCCACGTCATAACCGGCGGTTTCGTCCCGCCCGATGATCTCCAGCTCAGTCTCCAGCGCCTCGATCCGGCGGCGGCTGTCATCGACTTCGGCGGGAACAGCATGTTGGGAAACCGCCACACGGGCACAGGCAGTGTCCAGCACGCTGACTGATTTATCCGGCAGTTGCCGGGCCGGGATATAGCGGGCCGACAGGTTTACCGCCGCCTCGATCGCCTCGTCAAGCACTTGAACCTTATGGTGTTTTTCCAGCATCGAGGCGATGCCGCGCATCATCATGATCGCCTTGGTCGGGCTGGGTTCATCCACCACGACGGTCTGAAACCGCCGGGTCAGCGCCGGGTCTTTTTCGATATGCTTTTTATATTCGGCCCAGGTCGTCGCGCCGATGGTGCGCAGGGTGCCCCGCGCCAAAGCGGGCTTCAACAGGTTGGCCGCATCGCCGGTGCCCGCAGCACCACCCGCGCCGACCAGCGTATGGGTTTCGTCGATGAACATGATGATCGGGGTGGTGCTGGCCTGCACCTCGTCAATCACCGATTTCAGGCGGTTTTCGAACTCGCCTTTCATCGATGCCCCGGCCTGCAAAAGCCCGACATCCAGAGCCAGGATCTTGGCCTCGCGAAGCGCGGGCGGCACGTCGCCACGGGCGATGCGCAGGGCGAACCCCTCCACAACCGCCGTTTTGCCCACCCCTGCCTCTCCGGTCAGGATCGGGTTGTTCTGGCGGCGACGCATCAATACATCGACGACCTGGCGGATTTCTTCGTCGCGGCCAACAATCGGGTCAATCTTGCCATCGCGGGCCTGCTGAGTCAGGTCGGTGCAGAACTTTTTCAGCGCCTCGTCCTTGGCCGCACCGGGGGCCATCGCACCCGAAGCCTCGCCCGGAACAGCACCGCCGCCGACCTTGCTGCCATCAGATGCGCCCTGCCCTTCCTCGGGCGAGCCATTCACTGCATCATTGAAATTCTCGGCCAGATCGTCAGGTTTGATCTTTTTGAACTCTGGCGAAATGGCGAACAGGATGTTGCGTAGGGTCGGGGTTTTCAACATCCCCAGAATCAGAAACCCGGTGCGGACCTGTGACGCATTGAACAACAGCGACCCCCAGACCCAGCCGCGTTCGGTCGCGTCCTCAAGGTGTTCTGACAGGTCACTGATCGACGAGGCCCCACGCGGCAGGGCATCCAAGGCGCGCTGCATGTCGGCCACCAGTTTAGCCGGATCAATTTTATAGTGCTCAGCAATCCGGTGCAGGTCAGAGTTCTGCACATTCAGGATCTGGTGCAACCAATGGACCAGCTCGACATAAGGATTGCCGCGCAGTTTACAGAATACCGTCGCCCCTTCGACGGCTTGATATCCCAGACGGTTCAGTTTGCCGAACAGGGCAACGCGGCTGATTTCGCTCATCTTCTGGTCTCCAATTTAGCAGGGCGTTGCCTGCGCAAGACATAAGGGGGGGATAGATACAGATCATCGGCATCGCTGCCCGCATCACGGCGCTTGCCGATCCAACTTGTGTGGCCAAGGGCGGCACTGGCCCCAAGGGCGGCGCGGGGCACTTCGGCGGCTTTCAGGATAACGTTCACATCCCAGTCCAGCGCATCGCCCGCATAGTTGCGCACGATCGCCTCAAGCCGTTCCAGCGACCCCTGACCTGGCAAAAGCCGTTTGTAATCGGTCAATCCGACCGGACCGATCAGCAGCCGGAATTTGGAGGACCGGGACCAGACCCGCGATCCGATACTGGTAGAGCGGCCCAACCGGGCGGGTGATCCCATTTGCCAGCGGTCATCGGGTTCAAGGTCAAGCCAGCTGCCCACAAATTGCTGTAAATGCACCGGGGCGTCGAAAAACGCCGACAACATCGACACCAGCCCTTCGGCGGTTTTCGAGCCAGAAGACAGTTGGCCGGCGAAATAGCGCTTGGCCATATCAGGCATCAGATCCCGGTCGCGCAACCCTTTGCCGTCATGGCCACTGATCGCGGCCACCTTGCGTTCGAACGGATCATCCTTGGGCCGGTCAAAGCTGGGTGCCGGTTGGGATGCGGTCCAGCCCCGGTAGAACAGGCTCATCAGCCGATGCGTCAGCATATTGGCAAAGGCGATCAGGGTCACATCGCGGTGGTTGCGCCGCCGGTCGCGGGCATATTCGGTCATGTGCAGCGGCAACGGGCCCATCGGGCCAAACAGGCCAAAGCTGCGGTTGGTCAGTTTGGCGGGTTTGCCATCCTCACCCGGTTCGTAATTGGCGATGGTCGAGGTCGGAAAGGCCAGCTCTGCCTCTTGTCCCAGCCGCACAGGATCTTGGGAAGACCGGCGCGATGTGCCCAGCCGTGGCCTGTCGATATGGTGCGCTTCGATAATCCGCAAAGCCTGAAACAGGTGATGCGTCTGGGGGGTTTCGGAGAGCCGCGCAATATGCGTCAGATCATCCGTCCGAGCCCGCTTTCCGGTCTCCATCTGGTGATCTCTCCGCGTTGTTGGGTGGTTAAAACAGTTTCGGTAAAGGAATTGATCGTTACATATTTCCGAAAGAACCGCTCCAGAACCGAGCCGAGGATATAGGCACCGGCCCCTTCAAAAAAGCTTTCGTCAAAGTCGAGCTTGATTTCCAATCCACGCACGGCAGTGGACAAAATCTCATCCGTCATCCGGCGCACGATGGGGCGGGTGCTTACACCGCGCACCCCTTCGAGTTGTTTGGCGACGATCCGGTCACCCGCCGGGGCATACAGCCCGATGAGTTCGCGCAACGCCGCCCCGCCATTACCTTCATCCGCGATGGACAGATAGTTCAGTGACAAATGACTGATCAGCCGCCAGGCGGTATCACCTTGGGCAATCGTCGGGCGGGGCCGCGATGGTGCCACCAGGGTAGAGATCGACAGGACCGGGCCGCCATCGGGCAAATGAAACGCATCTTTGCCAGCGGTGGACAGTAGCAGCGGCAGATCGCGGTTGGTGCACAGTCCGGTCACGGCAAGTCGGCTAAGGCTGGCGGAATAGGGGGCCTGGCTGCCATCGACCAGGGTCAGATACACCTCTGATCCCAGATAAGACGTGCGCACCCCGCGCAATCGTTCCTTTTCGTTGCGCTGCCGCATCCGGCGGTGGATCGTGTAA
>JANOMH010000258.1:0-3920 GCA_031420215.1 Rhodobacterales bacterium
GCTGTCGGCGACGAACCGGAACAGAAAGACATCCGCATCCGCCCCGCCATTCAGCACATCGCGCCCTGCGGCCCCGTGGATCAAGTCCTCGCCATCGCCGCCAACCAGAATGTCATTGCCGGCGTCGCCGCCCAGCTTGTCATCGCCGTCACCGCCAGTCAGGGTGTCGTTATCCTGACCGCCACGCAGATTATCGTCGCCGTCTTCCCCAAAAAGCCGGTCCATACCTGCATCGCCGCGCAAGATGTCATTGCCAACCCCGCCGTTCAATGTGTCACCGCCCCCCAGACCCGCCAACAGGTTGCCCAGCGAATTGCCGATCATCAAATTGGCCAACCCATTGCCAAAGCCGTCAATTGCCTGACCCAGCAGGGTGAGGTTCTCAACCTCGCCCAGTGTGGCCAAAGACATGCTGGCCGTGCTTTCGACCCGGTCCGCCGTGCCTTCGCCAGCAGTTTCAAAGATATGGGTCAGCGGATCAGAGATGCGGTAAGTATCATTGCCGGTGCCCCCAGAAACGGTGCCACTGACAAAGCCGCCGATGCCGTTAAACTGATCGTTCCCGACGCCAAGGGTGACGTTGCCGATCAGCGAGCCTGTGTTGATCAGCGTGTCGTCACCTCCACCCATCGCCACTGCGGTCGCACCCCGGATCGTGCCCAGGTTTTCAACAAGTGCCGCACCGCCGACGCCAAGCGCGACGCCCGAGATCAGCCCGGTATTGTACACGACCAAATCCCCGATGGCTGAATTCACGGCCCGAAACGCACTTGTGATTTCGCCATTGCTGATGACCTGCGCGCCACTTGCACGGAAATCCACGGCATCCCAAAACTCGGTGGCCATGGACAGGATGCTGCCAGTGGTGGACACGATGACCTTGTTGTTCGGGTTAAGCGAATAGATCACCGGAGTGGCACCGGAGAACAGGGTTCCGGCCACGCCGATGCGGTTATTGTCGTGAAAGACCCCGATGACGGAATAGGCCGGAGAACTGGGGCTTGAATTGCTGACCAGCACGCCCGCGGCGACAAAGATGAAATCGTCGGCGGCGCTGGTCAAGAGGGTGTAGCCGAGCGATGCTGTTTGGTTGGTGGTAATGATTTGTGGCATCTTTGCCTCCTGTGTGTGAAATGGACCAAGGGCCGAAACGGCGGATGGTGTTGCTTGGTCGGCAGTGGCGACCAGCGCCCAATGAAAATGCGGTCTGTCGAAAGCAGTGGAGTCAAACTGTCGGACCTAACGCCCGTAATCAGCCGATCTTACGCGTTTGGCGGTGATAATCAATCAGTCATCTCCAATGCCATGCCTCAGCTTTGACGCCGATCAAGGTGTCCTGGTCCAGCAGTCCGCGCTGCCAAAGATGCTGCGCAAAGCGGCGATTTGAGGGAACGCCGACCCGGCTCTTGCAAGGGGCCGGGTCATGCGCCATGTGTTTCCCTTGCGAATAGGGGATCCACATGGCGCTGCCAGTCAATCAACAGGCGAAATTCTGGGGCATTGCCGCGGCGGTGTTCCTGTTTGTGCTCTGGTGGCTGGGTGATGTGATCATGCCTTTTGTGCTTGGCGGGGCGCTGGCCTATGTGCTGGACCCGCTGGCCGACAGGCTGGAGCGCTGGGGCCTGAGCCGGACCATGGCGGTCGTCGTAATCATGCTGACCGCATTACTGATCGTGGTCATGTTGTTCTTGCTGGTGATCCCGCTGTTGGTCGAGCAGGCGACAGCGCTGATCAACACCACCCCGCAGATGTTTCAGGAACTGCAGGGCTGGCTGACCCAGAAATTCCCCCAAGTCATGGACGAAGACAGCACGATCCGCCAACAATTGCTGGCTTTGGGCCAGACAATTCAGTCCAAGGGCGGCGATCTGCTCAATTCGCTGCTCAGCTCGGCGTTAAGCCTGATCAACGTGATCGTGCTGGTCATCATTGTGCCGGTGGTCACGTTTTACCTGCTGCTCGACTGGGACCGGATGATTGCCCGGATTGACGAACTATTGCCCCGCGACCACGCCGACGAAATCCGCAAACTGGCGGTCGAGATGGACCGCACGCTGGCGTCGTTCATCCGGGGTCAGGGCACGGTCTGCCTGATTTTGGGCACATATTATGCGCTGGGGCTGGGGCTGGTGGGGCTGAACTTTGGCCTTGTGCTGGGGTTCATTGCCGGGATGGTGTCATTCATTCCCTATGTCGGCGCGTTGATTGGCGGCGCGCTGGCGCTGGGGTTGGCGCTGTTCCAGTTCTGGGGGCAATGGCCGTGGATTGCTGCGGTCGGCGTTATTTTCGCGGTCGGTCAGATGGTCGAGGGCAATTTCCTGACCCCGAAACTGGTCGGCGAAAGTGTGGGGCTGCATCCGGTCTGGCTGTTGTTCGCGTTGTCAGTGTTCGGCGCGGTGTTTGGTTTTGTCGGCCTGTTGGTCGCGGTGCCGATGGCTGCAATGATCGGCGTGGTAATCCGCTTTGCGCTGGGCCGGTACAAAGAGGGCCGCCTGTATCGGGGCCTGTCGGGGCACGAATGACGGGGCACAAATGACGGGGCAGCTCAGCTTTGATCTGCCGGTGCAGGTGGCACTGGGGCCGGATGATTTCTTTGTCTCGGCCTCTAATGCACAGGCCTTTGCCATGGTCACCGATTGGCAAGGCTGGCCTGCGGGCAAGCTGGCGCTGACCGGCCCCATGGGCAGCGGCAAAAGCCATCTGGCCAGGGTCTGGCAGGTGCTGGCGGGGGCGCAGATTGTGCAGGCGGCGGGCCTGAGGGCCGGGCCGATGCCCGCGCCGGGCGTGCATCTGGTCATCGAGGATTTGGCGACGCTGCCGGTGGCGGCAGAGGAGCATCTGTTTCATCTGCACAATCATCTGGCCCAGACCGGTGGCCGGCTGTTGCTGACCGATGTCATGCCACCCAGCCGCTGGCCGATTGCCCTGCCCGATCTGGCCAGCCGGATGCAGGGCACGGCAGTGATCCGGCTGGACGATCCCGATGACCGGCTGTTGGCGGCCTTGCTGATGAAGCTGTTCGCCGACCGGCAACTGGCCGCGCCGCCCGATGTGATCACCTATCTGGCTGCCCGGATCGAGCGGTCCCATGTGGCGGCCGCGCGCGTGGTGGCGCGGCTTGATGCCGCTGGTATGGCGCAAAGGCGCGGCCTGACCCGCGCCTTTGTGCGCAGCGTTCTGGACAAACCGGGCGACATAGCGCCAAAGTAGTGTCAAAGAGCTGTTACATTTCCAAAGGATAAGGCCCAATGCCTGACGCCGATTTCCTGACTGCCCGATTTCCCGCCCCTGTCGCCCTGACCGCCGACATGGCCGGCCCCTCCCGTTTTGTGAACCGGGAGCTTAGCTGGCTGGGATTCAACTGGCGTGTGTTGGGAGAGGCGGAAAACCCGCGTGTGCCACTGCTGGAACGGCTGCGGTTCCTGTCAATCTCGGCCACCAATCTGGATGAGTTCTATATGGTCCGCGTCGCGGGTCTGCGCGAACTTGCCATGGCGGGGAATGTGACCCCGGCGCTGGACGGCCTGACCCCCGCCGAACAACTGGTGCTGATCGATCTGGATGCCCGCCGGTTGATGGCCCGGCAACAAGCGGTGTTTACAGCACTCAGGGCGGAAATGGCTGTGGCCGGGATTGCCCTGCTGACCGCGGATGATCTGCGCCCCGAGGATGCGCCGTTTCTGGCGGATTTCTTTCTCAATCAGGTGTTTCCGGTGTTGTCCCCGCTGGCAATTGATCCGGCCCATCCGTTTCCGTTCATCCCGAACGAAGGCTTTGCCCTGGCTTTGCAGCTGGAACGGGTGTCGGACAAACGCCCGTTGCGCGCCCTGCTGCCAGTGCCACATCAGATTGACCGGTTTGTGCCTTTGCCGGGTGAAGGCCATCGGTTCCTGCCGCTGGAAGAATTGCTGATCCTGCAC
>JANOMH010000259.1:0-9887 GCA_031420215.1 Rhodobacterales bacterium
TTGGGCCAACAGGAACGGCGCGCGCAGGTTGACGGCCATGATCTGGTCCCAGTGCTCTACCGCGAATGTGGTGGCGGGGCCGACATGGGTGATGGCGGCGCAATTGACCAGAATGTCGATGGTGCCCCATTGGGCCAGCGCGGTTGCCGCGGCGTTTTGCGTGCTGGCGATACTGCCCAGATCGGCAGCAATGGTCAGGCAGCGCCGCCCCTTGGCCTGCACCACCGCCGCCGTGTCCGCCAGACCGGCCTGATCCCGGGCGACAGCGACAATATCGGCTCCGGCCTCGGCAAACACCGCGCAAATCTCGGCCCCGATCCCCTTTGAGGCGCCGGTGACAAAGGCTTTGCGCCCCGTCAAAGCAAAACGATCGGTCCAGTGGGACATGGCACTACTCCAGATTGGTATGACGGGCGCGCATTGCGGCCGGGGTGGCCCCGATCCGGTCGCGCAGACGCAGGATCAACATCTCGAAGGTCAGATATTGTGCCGCCTCGAACAATGACCCCATCGGCAACACCGAACCCGCACCGGATTGGTCATCCGCCATGGTCTGCGCCGGAATGGTCAGGACCAGCGCACAGGCCAACGGCACCCGCGCGCCCGGCGTGGCCGTCACACAGGCGGTCTGCGCCCCGGCACCTTGCGCCACCTGCACCAACCCCAAGACCGTGGCAAAATCGCCCGGACCCGCCGACACGATCAGCAGATCGCCAAGCCCCACAGGTGGACAAGACATATCGCCCACCACATGCGCATCCAGCCCGGCATGATACAGCCGCATCGCCAGCGCCCGCATCATCAGCCCTTCGCGGCCGACGCCATACAGAGCGATGCTTTTGGCGGCAATGATCGCGGCAATCAGGGCGTCAAGTTCCGCGACAGTCACGCCTGCAGTAGCCTTTCCGATCTCGGCGGCAGCGCGGGACACAAGGTTGGTAAACTCTGTCATCGATCAGGTTGCTCCCCTTTGGTCAGAGCCTCCGGCGGGGATATTTAAGGGCCAAAAGAAGCGGGGGACCGTTCCTTTATTCTTTTGGCCCTAAATATCCCCGCGCGGCGCGCATCAAAAGTTCTTACTTTTCCGGCGGCAATGTCGCATCCACTGCCGCCACCAGCAGACCGGTTTCATCGAGCAGGTCAAGCACGGTATAGCGACTGCGCAGGTAGCGGGCGTGCAGGATGGTGGCGCGCAGGGTGGCGCGGTCCAGGCCGATGTCGGCGGCCTCTGCCGGGGCACCGGCCTGTTGCAGCATCGCGGCCATGGTGGGCGCCTCGGTCAGGCGGCCGCGCAGGACCCGGCGGATTGGCGGCCAGATCTCGATCAGATGCTCCAGCCGGGCGCGGTGCTGGTCAGGTTCGATATGTTTGGCCCGGGTTTCTTCGGTGGCGCGGGCGGCAATTTCGCCGGGGCCAAAGGCAGCCAGAATATCCGCCGCTTTTTGCTGCATATCCGGGGCTGCGGCCACTATTGCGTCGAGGTCGAGCAATCGCAGGTTCTGGCCCAACAGCCAGTCATACAGCCGCAGCGTGGCGACACAGCCCACAGCGACGCAGGCCCCATGGCTGACCCTTTCGCCATTCAACTGCAAATCCGCCATTTCCCACAGATGCGCAATCTGGTGGTCTGCCCCCGAGGCAGGGCGGGAGGAGCCATGCGCCTCCATCGCCAATCCGACCAGTGTCAGCCCGGTAAACAACCCTTCAATCGCCAGCGGATCGCCCGCCCGGATCAGTTTGGGCTGCCCCAGCCAGCGGTTCAGCCCGTTCTGGACCAAGGGCCAGGCGACATCGTCAATCGGTTCGATCCCCAGCTCGTCCGCGATAATCCAGTCGCCGCCCGCCGGCACCTTGCCCGCCAGATCGCCATATCCCCAGCCGGTCATCTCGACCGGGGCGGCACAAAGCACATCGAGGTCGGCCAGCACCGCGCGGGCCGGTTTACACTGGATGGTTTTCTTGAACCCCTTATCCGACAGGGGCGCGCCAGCCGATGTATAGCCATCCATCGAACAGGCGGTCGCGACGCATAAATAGGGCCGGCCCAACTGGAACGCTGCATATTTGACGATATCATTCATCACGCCCGATCCAACGCTGATCGGGGTGCTGTTGTCCTGCGCCAATATGCCCTGCAACTGCTCGGCCAGTTCGACCGATGGCTTGGGGCGGGGTTTGGCGGGCAACACATAGGTGCGGAACGGGATACCTGCGGATTGCAAAGCAGCTGCCACCGCCTTGCCCGCCGCCGCCCATGTATTCTGGTCCGCGATCAGGCAAGCCGGGCCGCTGAATTGCCGCTGATACAATGCGCCCACCTGGGCCAGCACGCCGCGCCCGATCAGCACTTCGGCCACATTGGTGGAATTATAGACCGCTTTGGCAATCAGGGTCGCATCAGTCATTCCGCAGGCTCCGCCCCTGACCGTCAAAGAAATGCAGCCGGTGTGCGGGCAAGTCCAGACCCACGGTCGCCCCATGATCCAGCGTGGTATCACCGTCAGCCCGGACCACCAGCGCATGTCCTGCGGCCTGCACATAAAGATAGGCGTCCCCGCCCAAGGTTTCGCGCAAGGTCACCGTAGCAGGCAATGCGCCCTGACCGGCGGGCAACAGGGTCAGGTGCTCTGGCCTGATCCCCAGCCGGGTGGCGTTTGCGGGGGCGGGGCCCAGCACATTCCCGACCACAGCCGCCATCCCGTCCGCGACTTTCACATCAATGAAATTCATTGCCGGGGCCCCGATGAACCCTGCCACAAATTCACTGTTGGGCCGATGATACAGGTCCATCGGCGAGCCCGTTTGTTCGATCCGTCCGGCATTGAGCACCACAATTTTATCCGCCATGGTCATGGCTTCGACCTGATCATGCGTCACATAAATCATCGTGGCCTTAAGATCGCGGTGCAAAGCCTCTAATTCTACGCGCATTTGCACGCGCAATTTGGCGTCGAGGTTCGACAGGGGCTCGTCAAACAAGAAAACCTTGGGGTTTTTCACAATTGCCCGGCCAATCGCCACCCGCTGGCGCTGTCCGCCGGACAATTGGCCGGGTTTACGGTCCAGATAATCGCCCAGTTGCAGGATACGGGCGGCTTCGGTGATTCGGCGGGCCCGGTCTTCGGCGGGGAACTTGTTCACCTTCATCCCGAAATCCATGTTTTCGCGCACCGTCATATGCGGATACAGGGCATAGGACTGGAACACCATCGCCACATCCCGGGCCGAGGGGACGACCTTTGACACATCCCGCCCGCCGATGCTGACGGTCCCGCTACTGATTGGTTCCAGCCCGGCAATCGACCGCAACAGGGTGGATTTGCCGCAGCCGGACGGGCCAACGAACACCGCAAACTCGCCATCGGCAATGGTCAGGCTGATATCATGCAGCGCCTGCGCGGCCCCGTAAAATTTGTTCACACCACTCAGCCGTACATCGGCCATATCCACGTCCCTTTTGACCTCACGTCATTTTTGCAGTTGACTCAGACCGCTTTCGATACATTTATATGCATAGAGTTACAAATGGAAGTCAACCTTGAAACGCACCAGATTAATGACTCTAGGGAGGTCAGAATGAAACTTAAATTTGCGACGAGTGCGCTTGCACTCGCGACTGTTGCCATGACAGGAACCGCCAGCGCATGGTCGCTGGAGGAGGCCGCCGCCCCCTATGCCGGGACCGAGGTGAACGTGCTGTTTCTGGATCGCCCCGGCTATGCCGCCGCCTTGGCAATGATCCCCGAGTTCGAGGCCGCAACCGGCATCAAGATGAATATCACTACCGTGCCGTACGAGAATGCCCTTGGCGAACAGGTCCGGGATTTTGTCGCCGGCGGGGATATCGACATCGCCCTGATCGATCTGGTCTGGATCGGCAACTTTGCCGAAAACGGCTGGGTCGAGCCGATTGAAACCTTTACCGCTGATCCGGCCCTGGCCGACCCCGATCTGGACATGGCCGACTTTTTCCCGCTGGTCCTGAATGCATTTGGCAGCTGGAATGGGGTCACTTACGGCCTGCCTTTCGACAACTATTCCGGCATGATGTTCTATAACAAATGCATGCTGGAAGAGGCCGGGTTCGACGGCCCGCCCGAAACCTGGCAAGAGTTGATGGACACCTATGGCCCGGCCCTGACCGGCGATGGCAAATATGCATTCGCCTTGCAATCCAAGCGCAACGAAACCCAGTCAGCCGACAGTTTCGCCCGGATGCTCTGGCCCTTTGGCGGGTCGTTCCTGAATGCAGAATTCCGGTCGAACCTGAATTCACCAGAATCGCAGGCCGGTCTGCAATTCCGGCAGGACCTGATGCAATACATGCCTGAAGGGATCGTCGCCTATGACCATTCCGAAACGGTCAACGCGCTGGCCCAAGGCGACGTGGCGATGATCACCGAATGGTCGGCGTTTTATTCCACCCTGACCAACCCGGAAACCAGCGCCATCGGCGATTGCCTTGCCATTGCGCCCGAACCGATGGGACCGGCTGGGCGCAAGCCCGCTTTGGGTGGGTTCTCGCTTGCTGTCGCGACCCAGGCTGATGATGCCGAAAAAGCTGCGGGCTGGCTGTTCATCCAATGGGTGACATCAAAGCAGAACGCAGAGGCTTACGTGCGTGCAGGCGGCGTCTCTGCCCGCCAGTCGGTCTATACTATCCCCGGCATCGCGGATGAGTTTACCTATGTGCCTGCCCTGGTTACCAGCTGGCAGGAAGGCGTGCCGGAATTCCGTCCGCGGTTCGCTGAATGGCCGGAAATCACTGAAATCGTGCAGGAATGGGGCACCAAGATGATGCTGGGCGAGGTGAGCGTTGCCGATGGCGCGACCGAGATTGGCACCAGGATGGAAGCAGTGCTGGACGCGGCGGGCTATTATTCCGGCGCAAAACCACTGGCACAGTAAGCGCATTGTCGGGTGTGCCCCGCCTTCCAAGGTAACATACCCGGCTTTACATCGGCCCGCGCCTGATCATCATGGCGCGGGCCGTTATTTTACCCAAAGGCAGCCCATGACCACCCGCGTCAGTAAACCCGTCCTGTTCGCCTTTCTCGGCCCCGCCGTGGCGGCATTGTTGATCGTGGGGATCGTCCCGCTGGGCTTTGCACTGTGGAAATCCTTGTTTTACTACAATCTGACCAAGCTGGGCCAAACCCGGTTCGTCGGGCTGGACAATTACCTGACCGCGCTGACCGACCAATCGTTCTGGCAGGCGATGCAGCGGACCGGGCTGTTGTTCATCATCTCGGTCCCGATCCAGATCGCCATCGGGCTGACCATTGCGCTGGTGTTGCACCGGCCCGGCATGAAGCTGATCAAGACGCTGACCCGGCTGGCACTGGTGCTGCCAATGGCCACGACCTATGCGGTGGTGGGGTTGCTCGCGCAGGTGATGCTGAACCAGAAATACGGGGTCTTTAACCAGATGCTCGGCTGGATCGGGATTGAGCCGATCAATTTCATCGGCGATCCGACCAATGCGTTTATCGGAGTGATCTTTTGGGACATCTGGCAATGGACCCCGTTTGTGGCGCTGGTCCTGCTGGCCGGGCTGTCCACCGTGCCGCCGGAAATCGAAGAAGCCGCAGCCTTGGAAACCCAAAGCCACTGGACCATTCTGCGCAATATCCAATTGCCCTATCTGATCCCCAGCCTTGTCGCCGTGCTGATCCTGCGGACCGCAGATACGCTGAAACTGTTCGACATGCCCTTTACGATGACGCGGGGCGGGCCGGGGTCGGCCACCGAATTCATCGCCGTGTTGATCGAACGGGTCGGCAACCGGCAGTTCGATATCGGCATGGCCAGCGCGCAGGCGATCATCATGCTGGCCGTCACCATTGTATTGGCCCGGCTCTATATCAAACTGTTTTACCGCGAGGTGCGCTGATGTCGAATGGGGTCGCCTCGCGCGGAACCGGCAGGCTGGCAGAGATCCTGCTGCTCGCCGCGATCTGCCTGTTTTGCATTTTCCCGTTTTACTGGATGGTCACCACCAGCCTGAAAACCCAAGTGGTAGCGCTGCAATCGCCGCCGGTCTGGTGGTTCAGCCCGACCTTGGCCAATTACACCGAGGTGCTGTTTCAGGACAAAGTCGGCGTGTCGCTGATCAACTCCCTGATCGTCGCGGTCTGCACTACATCGCTGGCGGTGATCCTGGGCTGCCCCGCCGCCTATGCGCTGGCGCGGTTCGAGTTCCGGGGCAAGACTGATCTGTGGTTCTGGTTCATTACCAACCGCTTCGTCAGCCCGGTGGTGCTGGCCTTCCCGGTGTTCCTGATCGCCAAACAGACCGGGTTGCGGGACACACACCTGGCGCTGATCCTGATGTATCTGACCTTTACCCTGCCGATCGTGATCTGGATCTGCACCGATCAGTTCCGGTCGATCCCCTATGATCTGGACGAAGCGGCATTGCTTGAGGGGGCCTCACAATGGCGGATCTTCCGGTCAATCTGCCTGCCCTTGGCAATGCCGGGCGTGGCTGTCTCCTCAATCCTGTCCTTCATCTTTTCTTGGAACGAACTGCTGTTCGCCTATATCCTCGCCCCCAAAGACGCCAAAACCGCGCCGGCCATGGCAGTAACCTTCATGGAAGGGTATGACGTGCCTTACGGCAAGATCATGGCCACCTCGACCCTGATCGTGATCCCGGTGCTGATCTTCGCGCTGATCGCGTCGAAACATCTGGTGCGCGGGCTGACCATGGGGGCGGTCAAGTAAGGCCTTGCAATCCTTTCTGTCTTCCGCATTCTTTTGGCCCTAAATATCCCCGCCGGAGGCTCCGACACCGCCACAAGCGCAGGTCTCTCAAAACCAAGGACAAGAAAATGACCCGCGCCCCGAAACTGCCACAGATCGACGCCGAAGAACGGTTCCTGACCCGGGTGGCCTGGGCCTATCATGTCGAGGGGCTGACGCAGGAGAAGGTCGCGGAAAAGCTGGGCGCAACCCGGCTCAGGGTCAATAAATCCCTGTCCGAAGCGCGGCGGCGCGGGCTGGTGCGGATCACCTTTAACACCGCCTATGCGGCCTGTGCGGAACTGGAAACAGCGCTGTCCGAACGCTACGGCCTGACCCAGGCCTATGTCGCGCCATCCCCATCCGACCCCAAAGATGTGCAAATGATCGTGGGGGCGGCGCTGGGCAATCTGCTGTCTGAAACGCTGGCTGACGCATCGGTCAAACTGTTCGGTATGTCCTGGGGCAACACGCTCAACCTTGCCACCCGGTTTGTGGCCGCAATGGAGCGGCCCGACCTTGAGGTTATCTCGGTCATGGGCGGGTTGACGCGCGGATCGGACTTGAATTCATTCGAGATTACCCGGCGGTTGGCCGATCTGATGGGGGCGCAGCACAGCTATTTCACTGCCCCGCTCTATGCCGGATCGGCCCAGTCCCGCGACACGATCATGCAATTGGATGTGTTCCGCGAGGTGCTGGAAAAGCTGCGGGCGGTCGATGCGTTGGCGATGGCAGCTGGCGATTTGTCCAAGCAGTCCTTGCTGATGCGCGACGCTTTGCCCTCTGACATGCGCATCGAGGAACTGATCGCCATGGGCGGCGTGGGTGATGTTCTGGGCACGGTGATCGACGCGCAGGGGCGGCCATTGGACCACCCGATCAATGAACGGGTCATTGGCATCGGCCTGTCTGATCTGGCCCGCATCCCCAATGTGATCCTTGCCGCTGGCGGGCCACATAAGATTGCGGTGAACCGGGCTTTGCTCGGGCTGGGCGTGGTCAATACCTTTGTCACCGACGAGGCGACAGCCCGGGCCCTGATCACGTGAGGGCGACCAGATGACCCTGACGATTGGCATTGATCTGGGCACCTCGGGGGTCAAGGCTGTGCTGATCGAAGGGGCGCATGACGTTCACGCAGTCGCCGCCCGGCCCATCGCCGTGTCGATCCCGCATCTGGGCTGGAGCGAGCAAGCCGCCGAATTATGGGTGGCTGCGGTGATCGGCTGCCTGGACGAACTGGCCACATCGCAGCCAGTCCTGATGACAGCGGTCAGCGCCATCGGTCTGTCCGGCCAGATGCTCTGCGCCCTGCTGCTGGACAAGGCCCATAAGCCGCTGCGCCCGGCGATCCTGTGGAATGACCAGCGGGCGATTGCAGAATGCGCCGAATTGCTGGCCGCTTGCCCCGATATCGGGCGGCGCACCAATGGCACCCCCGATCCCGGGATCACCGCCCCAAAACTGCTATGGCTGCGCAAGCATGAGCCGCAGGTGATGGACCGCGCCCGGATGCTGCTCTTGACCAAGGACTACGTGCGCCTTGCCCTGACCGGCGAACTGGCATCCGAGCCGACCGATGCCGGTGGCACCCAACTGCTTGATGTGGCGACCGGGCAATGGGACCCGGACCTGTGTGCCCATGCCGGATGGGACCCGGCGCATCTGCCGCCCTTGCTGAAATCATGGGACAATGCAGGCGGCCTGCGCAGGGTGATGGCGCAGCGTTGGGGGATGCGCCCCGGCATTCCGGTGGCCACGGGTGCTGGCGACAACATGGGCTCGACCCTGGGGGCAGGGGCTGCGACCCCCGGCGATGCGGTGCTGACCATCGGCACCTCGGGCGTGGCCTGTATCGTTGATCATGCGTTTCATCCGGGGCCAGAATCCGCGATATTAACCAGCGCCCATGCCGCCCCTGACACGTTCCTGTCGATGGGCGTGGTGATGAGTGCGACAGCCTCGCTCGACTGGACCGCCCGGCTGGGCGGGACCACTGCGGCGCAATTGGCCAGCGAAGCACAGGCGCTGGACATTGCCAAAATCACGCAGGCTCCGGTGTTCCTGCCCTGCCTGAACGGCATCCGCACGCCGTTGAACCGGCCCGGCATGACGGGCCGGATCGAGGGGCTGCATCCTGGCGTTGACCGCGCCATGCTGGGCTATGCGACGATGGAAGGGGTGGCGTTCCAGATCGCCGATTGTGTCGCCGCCCAACGCCGGGCCGGCGCAATTCCGCAGCGGTTTCTGGCTGTGGGGGGTGGGACAAAATCCAATCTGTGGGTCAGGCTGATTGCCAGCGCCCTGGGCGAACCCATCGGCCTGCCCCAGGGGGCAGACATGGCCGGGCCTGCCGGGGCGGCCCGGCTGGCACGGGTGGCGGCGGGCGCAGATCTCGCGATCCTCGCCGACCCCCTGCCGCTGCGCCACGTGGTTGACCCTGACCCCGGGTTAACCGATATACTGGTTTTGCGAAAAATCCGGTTTGATGCCTTGCAAGCCTGACCAATTCGGGCTTTGCAAGGGGTCAGGCAATTCAGGAGCAGGCGATGGGGCGGTTAAGTGGCAAAACGGCATTGGTCACAGCAGCCGGGCAGGGGATCGGGCGGGCTACCGCGCTGATGATGGCAGCCGAAGGGGCAAAAGTGATCGGCACTGATGTGAACCCGGTCACACTGGCCGAACTGGCGCAAGAGGGGATCGAGACCCGGCATCTGGATGTGCTCGACCCCGCTTCCATCGCTGCTGCCGTCGCTGCGGTCGGTGCCCCCGACATCCTGTTCAACTGCGCGGGGTTTGTCGCGGCGGGAACGATTCTGGACTGTGACGAAGATCAATGGACGTTTTCCATGTCGCTGAACATGACCGCGATGTACCGGATGTGCCGCGCCTTTTTGCCCGGCATGATCGAAAATGGCGGCGGATCAATCATCAACATGGCCTCGGTCGCGTCATCGGTGATCGCCGCACCCGGCCGCTTCGTCTATGGCGCGACCAAGGCCGGGGTGATCGGCCTGACCAAATCCATTGCCGCCGATTTTGTCACCAAAGGCATCCGTTGCAACGCGATCTGCCCCGGCACGGTGGAAAGCCCGTCACTGGACCAGCGCCTGCGCGACACCGGCGACTATGCCGCCGCC
>JANOMH010000260.1:0-2096 GCA_031420215.1 Rhodobacterales bacterium
GGAAAAGTTGACCTGAGCGGGGAGAAATCGCAATGACCGCAATGTCCGTCTTCAAAACCACGATGTTCTATTTCGCCGTCGTCCTGATCGTCGTGATAGCATTGTTCCCGTTCTACTATGCGATTCTGACCAGCCTGAAGACCGGCTCGGCGCTATTCACGGTGAACTATTTCCCGACCGATTGGGACTTCAGTAACTATGTCAGCGTCCTGTCTGGCCGCACCTTTGTCCGGTCACTCCTGAATTCGCTGTTCATCGCCACGACGACCGTGGCGTTTGCGCTGTTCTTGGCAGTCACGGCATCTTACGCGCTGGCCCGGGTCCGGTTCCGGGGGCGTGGGTTGCTGTTGATGACGATCCTTGCCGTGTCGATGTTCCCGCAGATCGCGGTGCTGGCCGGGCTGTTTGAACTGATCAACTTTCTGGACATTTATAACACCCCTTGGGCGATGATCCTGTCTTACACGATCTTTACCCTGCCCTTTACCGTCTGGGTGTTGACCACATTCATGCGCGATTTGCCGATCGAGATCGAAGAGGCGGCGATTGTCGATGGGGCCACGCCCTGGATCATTATCACCCAGGTGTTCATGCCGTTGTTGTGGCCCGCACTTGTCACGACCGGCCTGCTGGCTTTCATCGGGGCGTGGAACGAGTTTCTGTATGCGCTCACCTTCACAATTACTGAAACCCAGCGCACCGTGCCTGTGGCCATTGCGATGTTGTCAGGTGCGTCGGTCCAGGAAATCCCCTGGGGCAATATCATGGCAGCCTCGGTCATCGTGACCGTCCCGCTGATCGTGCTTGTCCTTATCTTCCAACGCAAAATCGTGGCGGGCCTGACCGCTGGCGGCGTCAAAGGCTGAACCGGAGCAACTCATGGCAAATATTCAACTTAAAGCGGTCCGCAAAGCCTATGGCGCTGTCGAGGTGATCAAGGGCATCGATCTGGACATCCAAAAGGGCGAATTCATGGTGTTTGTCGGCCCGTCGGGCTGCGGCAAATCCACGCTGTTGCGCCTGATTTCGGGGCTGGAGAGCATCTCGTCCGGGGATTTGCTGTTTGATGGAAAGCTGGTCAACAACGTGTTGCCCTCGGAACGTGGCATCGCGATGGTGTTCCAATCCTATGCGCTGTATCCGCATATGACCGTTTACGACAACATGGCCTTTGGGATGAAACTGGCCAAATCGACCAAAGAGGAAATGGAAACCCGGGTCCGCAAGGCCGCCGCCATGCTGCAGATCGACCACTTGCTTGACCGCTTGCCGAAACAACTGTCGGGCGGTCAACGCCAGCGTGTCGCCATTGGCCGCGCTATCGTCCGCGACCCCCGCGTGTTCCTGTTTGACGAACCTTTGTCCAACCTTGACGCCGCCTTGCGCGTCGCCACGCGGTTGGAGATTGCCAAGCTGCACCATGATATGCATGACGTGACGATGATCTATGTCACCCATGATCAGGTCGAAGCGATGACATTGGCCGACCGTATCTGCGTGCTGCGCGATGGCAAGGTTGAACAGGTCGGCACCCCGTCTGAACTGTATGAAACCCCCAATTCGCTGTTCGTCGCGGGCTTTATCGGCAGCCCCAAGATGAATTTTCTGGATGGGGCCCATGCCGCCAAACACAATTGCACGACCATCGGCATCCGGTCAGAACATATCGAACTGGCCCCCGCAGGCAGCGGCATGTGGTCGGGCACAGTGGTCCATACCGAAGATCTGGGGTCGGACAACTACCTGTTCGTCGACGTCGGCACCGCCGAGCCAGTGATCGTGCGCCAAAGCGGCAAGGTCACAGTGCAACTTGGCACCAAGCTAAGCCTGAACCCTGCCCCGGGCCGCCTGCACCGCTTTGATGAGGCGGGCAAGCCGGTTTAGCGCAGAACGCCCCGGCGCGCCCGAACCAACCGGCGCGCCGACTGGCCAGATGTCAAAACCTTGGGTCAAAAATCGACCTAAAAGTTCGGCCTGATCCTGATCGTCGCTAGTGTTCGCCACCTGACAAAAGGTTCCTGTGCGCCAAGCGCCATCAGTGACCACGGTCAGCTGTGCGGACGAAGCGGTCATTGACCTGCCTCTCCGGACACAGG
>JANOMH010000261.1:0-8764 GCA_031420215.1 Rhodobacterales bacterium
ATGTGGAGCTGGTCGGCTTGATCCATGGGGTGGCCGCAACATTCGAGCCTGTGGCGGCGGCTGCCGGGGTTATTTTGCGCCTGCACTTGCTGCCCGAGCCTTTGACAGTGCCCGGCGATTCGGGCCAATTGCGTCAGGTCATCACCAATCTGATCGAGAATGCGATCAAATATGGCGGCAATGGAAAACCCGTTGACATAGCGCTGACCTGCGTCGCGTTGGAGCCAACTTTGCGCAGCGATGCGGTCCGCATCAGCTTTGCCGATCAGGGCGAGGGCATCGCACCACATCATCTGCCGCGCCTGACCGAACGGTTCTACCGCGTCGATGCGCACCGTTCCCGCGAGGTTGGCGGAACTGGGCTGGGGCTGGCGATTGTCAAACATATCATCAACCGGCACCGGGGCAGGCTGCGGATCGAAAGCGCGCTGGGGCAGGGCAGCACGTTTACCGTGATCCTGCCGCTGCATTGACAGAAATTGGCTGCTTGGGGGCCAAAGCTTTCCCCGTTCTGTCATAAAACATTTACAAAAATGTCACAAAAGCGTGGGGGAGTGGGCCTAGCACGACTGACAGCGGTTGCCCGGCTCGCGGGTAATCCGAATTCCGACTCATGAGGAGCAATCCATGACATTCTTCAAACTGACCGCCTCGACACTGGCGATCACGGCCGTATCGGCCTCTGCTGCTTTCGCGCGGGACAACCTGCAAATCGCTGGCTCGTCCACCGTGCTGCCCTATGCATCCATCGTCGCCGAAGCATTTGGCGAGAACTTTGATTTCCCGACCCCCGTGGTCGAAGGTGGCGGTTCTTCGGCTGGTCTGGCGCGGTTTTGCGAAGGCGTTGGCGAGAACCAGATCGACATCGCCAATTCGTCGCGCCCGATGAAAGACGGCGAGATCGAAGCATGTGCCGCGGCCGGTGTGACCGACATCATCGAAGTGCGCATTGGCTATGATGGCATCGTGTTTGCCAGCGATATCAACGGCGCTCCATTCGCTTTCACCAAAGCCCAGTGGTTCAATGCTTTGGCAGCCAACGTCGTTGTTGACGGCGCTGTGGTTCCGAACCCCTACACCACCTGGGATCAGGTCGATGCGTCCCTGCCTGCCCAACCGATCATGGCCTTTATCCCCGGCACCAAGCACGGCACCCGTGAAGTGTTCGAAGTGCAGGTTCTGGCCGCTGGCTGTGAAGCGTCCGGCGCCAAAGAAGTGATGATCGCCGCACTTGGCGAAGATGCCGCCGCTGAGGGCTGTGTAGCCGTTCGTACCGATGGCGTGTCGACTGACATCGACGGTGACTACACCGAAACACTGGCTCGTATCGCCGCCAACCCGCAAGGCGTGGGCGTGTTCGGTCTGGCATTCTACGAAAACAATACCGACAAGTTGCAAGTTGCAACCATGGAGGGCGTCGTGCCCTCTGTTGCCTCGATCGCTTCGGCTGAATACCCGGTCTCTCGTCCGCTGTTCTTTTACGTGAAAGCAGCTCATATTGGCGTGATCCCCGGCCTGCAGGAATATGCAGATTTCTTTGTGTCCAATGACATGGCTGGCCCGGATGGCCCCTTGGCCCAATATGGGCTGGTGTCCGACCCGGAACTGGCTGCTACTCAGGCTGCCGTTGCTGCTGCGACACTGATGGGCGCGCAGTAATTGCCTATGACTGGGGCGGCCATTTTGGCTGCCCCTACCTCTTTTTAGCAGGATTGCCCATGTCTGCCCTATGGATACTGGTCCTTATTCTCGTCATTGCAGCCGCCGGATTTATCCTTGGTCGCAACCGCGCAATGTCCTCTGCATCTGGCAATATCCGCAACCTGCACTCACTACCGGCATATTATGGCTGGAACGTTGCGATGCTGGCGTTTGTTCCGGCGTTGCTCGCACTTCTGATATGGGTCGTTGTGCAGCCTGCGGTTATTAATACAGGCGTGGCCCCGATTGCTGCCGGGTCTGCTACGCCAAGTGCTGGCGAACTTGACCTGCTGATGTCTGATGTGCGCAGAATCGCTGAAGGCCTGGACACGGCAGTCGCCCAAGGTGCGTTGAGCAGGGCCGAAGTTTCCGCCCTTACGGCGGATACAGATGTCAAAGCGCTGTTGGGCACCGTTGGCGTGGCGATTGGAGGAGAGGTTACTGCTGACAGTCTGGCTGCGGCCCAAGCTTATCGCGGCATGACTGCGCGCGGCGGCTGGCTGATGACAGCGCTGGTTCTGGCGCTGGCTGTGGCGGGGGCTGCCTTTGCAATATGGCAAACCAATCGTGATTTCCGTGCCCGCAATATTGTGGAACAGGGGATCAAAGCGGTGTTGATCGGGTCTGCCCTGATCGCGATCCTGACCACCGTCGGGATTGTGCTGGCATTGATCTTCAACACAATCAGATTCTTTGAGCTTTACCCTGCAGCAGAGTTCTTTTTCGGCACGGTCTGGAGCCCGAGTTTCGGGGGTGGGTCGTCTTTAGGGATTTTGCCGCTATTGTGGGGCACATTGTACATCTCTGCCATTGCATTGGCCGTTGCTGTGCCGGTGGGGATCTTTTCGGCGATCTATCTGGCAGAATATGCAACCCCGACCGTCCGGTCCTTTGCCAAGCCGATGCTAGAGGTCCTGGCCGGGATTCCGACTATCGTCTACGGGCTGTTTGCCCTTCTGACCATTGGGCCGGGGTTGGTGGCGTTTTTTGGCGATGGCGGGCTGCTTGGCGTGAACTGGATGGCAGGCGGTACCGCCGTGATGACGGCCGGGCTGGTCATGGGGATCATGCTGATCCCGTATGTATCGTCACTGTCTGATGACATCATCAACGCTGTGCCCCAATCGATGCGCGACGGGTCCCTGGGATTGGGTGCTACCAAATCCGAAACCATCCGTATGGTTGTTATCCCCGCCGCCTTGCCTGGCATCGTCGGTGCCGTGCTGCTGGCCACATCGCGGGCAATTGGCGAGACGATGATTGTGGTCATGGGGGCAGGGGCCGCGGCCAAGCTGTCGTTGAACCCGTTCGACGCGATGACTACCGTGACCGCCAAAATCGTGAGCCAACTGACCGGCGACGCAGACTTTTCCTCGCCCGAGGCGCTGGTGGCGTTTTCATTGGGGATGACATTGTTTGTGATCACACTGATGCTGAATATCCTCGCGCTGACCATCGTGCGCAAATATCGGGAGCAATACGATTGACCGATGCTACTTCACCTCCCGGTGCGATCCCAACTGGACACAAACACGGATCGCTGTTTGAACTTGATCAACGGACAAAGGCCCGCAACGCGGCCGAATGGCGGTTTCAGGCCTATGGAATCGCGGCCTTGGCGTTTGGACTGATCTTTTTGCTGGCACTGCTATATTCCATCGTCAGCAAAGGCACCGGTGCGTTCAGCCAGACCTTTGTCACATTGGATGTCACTTTGTCCGCTGATGTGCTGGATCCTGCAGGCACCCGTGACCCCGAAGAAATCAGCAAGGTCACGACTTTTGGCTATGCGCCGTTGATCGAGGCAGCTCTGGTCCAGAAAATTGCAGAGGCCGGGGTCACAACCGACCTCGCGGCTGATGATCTGGAGAAAATCCTGTCCTCCGGCGCTGCTGCCCAATTGCGCAGTTTCGTGCAGGCGGACCCAAGCCGGATCGGGCAGACAGTCAGCTTTGACTTTCTGGCATCGTCTCGGGTGGATGGCTATCTTAAGGGGCGCGTCAGCCGCGACAGTCTGGCCAATGACACCAACCTGTCACCGGCGCATCTGGACTTCGTAGACCAGCTGCAAGCCGCTGGAACTGTCGCCAAGTCATTCAATTTGGATTTCATAACCGGGGCGGATGCCTCTGAATCCCGCCCTGAACAGGCCGGAATCGGGGTGGCAATGCTGGGATCGTTTTTCATGATGATCGTGGTGCTGGCTTTGGCCCTGCCGATCGGGGTGGCCGCGTCGATCTATCTTGAAGAATTCGCGCCGACCAACCGATGGACTGATCTGATCGAAGTGAACATCGCAAATCTTGCGGCCGTGCCGTCTATTGTGTTCGGTATCCTGGGATTGGCTGTATTCATCCAGTTTGCGCATCTGCCACAATCCGCCCCGCTGGTCGGCGGGCTGGTCCTGACGCTGATGACTTTGCCCACGATCATTATCTCCACACGCGCCAGCCTGAAATCGGTGCCGCCCTCTATCCGGGATGCGGCACTGGGGGTAGGGGCGTCAAAAATGCAGGCGGTTTTCCATCATGTGTTGCCTTTGGCGATGCCAGGGATTTTGACTGGAACGATCATTGGTCTGGCCCATGCCTTGGGCGAGACTGCACCACTGCTGCTGATCGGGATGGTCGGATTTGTGGCCTCTAACCCGCCCAGCGGATTTCTGGATGGGTTTGTGTCGCCGAACTCTGCAATGCCTGCACAGATTTACGAATGGGCCAAGCGGGCCGATCCGGCCTATTATGAACGGGCCTGGGGTGGGATCATTGTGCTGTTGGTGTTCCTGATGACGATGAATATCGTGGCGATCATCCTGCGCCGCCGCTTTGAACGCCGCTGGTAAGGGGCCACGCCATGAATGACATGCGATTGATCGAAAGAGCCGTAAACATGAACGAAACCAAAATCTCGGCCAAGGGCGTGCAGGTTTATTACGGCACGAACCATGCGATCAAAGACGTCAACGTCGAGATTGCAGACAAAACAGTGACGGCCTTTATTGGCCCGTCGGGCTGTGGCAAATCCACATTCCTGCGTTGCCTGAACCGGATGAACGACACGATTTCGATCTGCCGGGTCGAGGGTTCGATCAAAATTGACGGGCAGGATATCTATGATGCCCGCGTCGATCCGGTGCAGTTGCGCGCCAAGGTCGGGATGGTGTTCCAAAAGCCCAACCCGTTCCCCAAATCGATCTATGATAACGTGGCTTACGGCCCGCGGATCCATGGTCTGGCCCAGACCAAGGCCGATCTGGACATTATCGTTGAAAAATCCCTGCGTCGGGCGGCGCTGTGGAATGAAGCCAAGGACCGGCTGCAATCACCCGGCACCGGATTGTCAGGTGGCCAGCAACAACGCCTGTGCATTGCCCGGGCCGTAGCAACCGAGCCTGAAGTGCTGCTCATGGACGAGCCCTGTTCGGCGCTTGACCCCATCGCCACCGCCCAGATCGAAGAACTGATCGACGAGCTTCGTGCCAGTTTCTCGGTCGTCATCGTGACCCATTCGATGCAACAGGCCGCGCGTGTCAGCCAGAAAACCGCGTTCTTTCACCTTGGGAACCTTGTCGAATACGGCGAGACTGGCAAAATTTTCACCAACCCCGAAGATCCCCGCACCGAAAGCTATATCTCTGGCCGGATCGGGTAAGGACATGACAATGAGTGAACAACATATCGCGTCGGCTTATGACCGCGACCTTGAAGCGATCCAGGCGATGATTATCAAAATGGGCGGCCTCGTCGAGGAAGCCATCCTGGACGGGGCCAAATCGCTGGAAACCCGCGATGTTGAGCTGGCCGAAAAGGTCCGTGCCGGTGACAAGGCTGTCGATGATCTGGAAGAACGGATCAACGAGGAATCCGCCCGCACCATCGCCCTGCGCGCCCCGGTGTCCCAGGATCTGCGCATCATCCTGTCGGTATTGCGATTGGCGGCCAGTCTGGAGCGGGTAGGGGATTATGCCAAGAACATCGCCAAGCGGACCAGCGTTCTGGCCGAGTTGCGCGCCATTCCTGGCATCGACGCCACCTTGCGCCGCATGGCCCGGTCCGTGCAGATCATGCTCAAAGACACGCTTGACGCCTTTATCGCCCGCGATGCCGACAGCGCCGCCGAAGTCATCCTGCGCGACGAAGATGTGGATCAGCTGTATAACACCCTGTTCCGCGAACTTCTGACCCATATGATGGAAGACCCGCGCAATATTACCGCCTGCATGCATCTGCATTTCATCGCCAAGAACATTGAACGAATGGGCGATCTGGTGACCAATATGGCCGAACAGGTGGTCTATCTGTCCACCGGGGTCAGGCCGCTGGCAGACCGGCCCAAAGGCGACCGCACTTCTTATGTAACCAAGGCCTGACATGATGGCGCGCAACAGCCAGCCCCTTGTCCTCATTGTCGAAGACGAGCCGGCGCAGCGTGAGGTTCTGCAGTATAATCTGCAAGCCGAAGGCTACCGGATTGCCACTGCCGTCAATGGCGAAGAAGCCCTGCTTTTGGTTGAAGAGGAATTGCCTGATGTGATCGTTCTGGACTGGATGTTACCCGCTGTGTCGGGGATCGAAGTGTGCCGCCAGTTGAAAACCCGCGCCGAAACCCGCGCCATTCCGATCATCATGATCTCGGCCAAATCCGAAGAAGTGGACCGGGTGCGTGGGCTGGAAACCGGAGCCGACGATTACATGGTCAAACCCTATTCGGTCAGCGAACTTCTGGCCCGCGTCCGGACCCAGTTGCGCCGGGTGCGTCCCGCGACCATGGGGCAGGTGCTGGCCTTCGAAGATATCACGCTGGACAGTGAAACCCACCGGGTCAGCCGTGGCCCGGCGCAGTTGAAACTGGGGCCGACCGAATTCCGGCTGCTGTCCACGTTCATGGAAAAGCCGGGCCGGGTCTGGAGCCGCGAGCAATTGCTCGACCGGGTCTGGGGCCGCGATATCTATGTCGATACCCGGACCGTTGATGTTCATGTCGGTCGGTTGCGCAAAGTGTTGACCCAGAATGGCGAAAAAGACCCACTGCGCACGGTGCGCGGATCGGGTTACGCCTTGGGATAGGCCATTGCAGGAACTGGAAGTGCAGTGCCCCGGCTGTTATGAAATAGCGCATAATAAGTATTATGTAATTTATTGCGCCACCTAACCCATTGATTTAGCCGGAATCCGACTTTAGGCTCAATGGGATCATGACCTCTTATTGCTTGGCCACCCTATGACTGAATTTGTCGCGGCTTTGGACGGTGGTGGCACCAAGACATTGGGAGCCTATGCTACCCGTGCCGGTGATGTCACCTATACCCGCGCCACATCCGGCTGCAACGCGCAGGATAACGCAGAGTGGCGCATCGGGCTGGACGCCGCTTTGGCGCAATTTCCACAATTTTCACATGCGACTTTGGGCTTGCCCGGCTATGGCGAGATTGCCAGCCTGGATGGACTTTTGCGCCGCCATGTTGATGCCTATTTTGGATTAACTTCACCCAGTAGCACTATGACTTTACTCAATGATGTAGAACTCGCCTATCGGGGCGCTTTTCCTGCTGGTGGCGGCGTGCTGGTGTTGGCGGGCACCGGATCAATGGCCATGACCTCGGACTCTGCATCGATCATCCGCACGGGTGGTTGGGGTGATCTGTTTGGCGACGAAGGCAGCGCGTTTTGGATTGGACGGTTGGGCCTGCAATTGGCCAGCCAGATGCGTGACGGGCGGTTGCAGGACACCGGCTTTGCCGACCGGTTGTCGGCCAAGCTGGGGATCGGTCAGGATGACGGATTTTTTGGCTTAGGTGCCTGGGCTATCGGCCAACAGCATTCCCGGTCCGCTATTGCAAATGTATCTATGTATATCAATGCATTGTCAGACGAAGGTGATGTAACCGCGCAGGCTGTTTTAGATGCTGCTGCAGCCCAGCTTGCGCTGCATGTCACAACAGTTGCCCGTCTGGCCAGGCTGCCGGCGACATTTGACTGGGCCCATGCGGGATCAGCATTCCGCAGCCATAGGCTCTTGGACGCGGTGACGCGGAACCTCGGAAAGCCGTCGATCCCCCGGCAATTTGATGCTTTGGGCGGCGGCCTTTGGCTTGCGGCGCAAGCGGCTGGTTGGCAGGTTGATACCGTTTGGGCCGACCGGATCAGGCAGGGATTGGATCAGAAAGCGACAGACTGGGGGGCCCCTGCGATGCCCTCACGAAAATCAGTGTGTTCAATGCCAGAGGGATGATAGAGGCTGACATCATGACATTTTCACTGCTCATCCTGAATGGACCAAACCTGAACCTGCTGGGCACCCGCCAGCCCGAGGTTTATGGCCACACGACCCTGTCTGACATTGATGAAATGTGCCGGGTCAAGGCCGTTGCAACAGGTGTCTCGATTGATTTTGAACAGTCCAATCACGAAGGCAAGCTGATCGATTTGATCCATGCCGCAAGGGGCACGCATCACGGCATCATCATCAACGCCGGCGCTTACACCCATACGTCAATTGCGATCATGGACGCCCTGAAATCCGTGGCCCTGCCGGTGATCGAACTGCATTTGTCCAATATTCATGCACGCGAATCCTTTCGCCACCGGTCCTATATCGCGCCGATTGCGGTGGGTCAGATTTGCGGCTTTGGCGCGGCCGGCTATCTGCTGGCGATCGATGCTTTGAATGGCTGGTTGAAAGAAAACCCATGAGTACCAATAGCTTGACAACCTATCTTGATGCTTTGACCAATACCAAGACGGTCGAGGAATTCTGGGGTCTGCATACGGAAAAGATGGCCAGCTTCGGCTTTGACCGGTTGATCTATGGCTTTACCCGCTACCGGTCCGGCACATCGCTGGGTGATCCGCAGGATTGGGTGGTGCTGACCAATCAGCCCGTCAGTTACATGACGCCCTTTGTTGATGAGGGTCTGTATTTCCATGCGCCGATGGTAAAATGGGCCTTGGAAAATGACGGCGCCTGCTCGTGGCGCTGGATGGATGACATGGCCCGCACCGATGGGTTCACTTCGTCCGAACGCCGCGTGGTCGAGTTCAACCGCAAGATGGGTGTGACGGCG
>JANOMH010000262.1:0-1633 GCA_031420215.1 Rhodobacterales bacterium
CAGCTTCGGCTTGCCCTTGGGCGATCATCGACAGAACATGAGATTGTTCCATTGCGTCCTCGGTCGCATCGGCAAGCGCGAAAGCGGCCTCTTCCTGACCTGATCGCGCGTATGCCCGCGCAAAATCTGCCTCGCGGCCCCTGTAGGGTTTATTCGCATTTGGATAGGCACTGATAAGGGATAGTGCCCCATCAGTGTCGTCAGTTGCCGTCAAAGCGACCAAAAAAAGTAAAATCGACGTAGTCCTCATGGACCCTTCGTCGAACTTTGCGACCTCTTCCAAAAACGTCGGCAACAGGCATGTCGGCGTGGGGGCTGCGGTACAGGTCTGAGTGGTGACTACGGCAGGAGTTTCGTCCGCGATGGCCGCGCGGGGATCGAACCAGATCAGAACCATGAGCGCCAGCGCACAGCGACACCGGAGAGACGGAAATGAGACAATCCCTCGCCATTGCCGTACCGGCCAATTGTCTGACATCGCACCCTCCTTGATCAACCCATACGTGAGTAACCTCGGTTCGGGGCCAAATTACGACCACGAATTGCCGTGGCAAATCTGGCCAGAGGTGATTATCTGAACCCCACCAGAATAGTGGACCCCTGATGCCCTTTTCCCCCGACATAACCGAACGGCTAGCCCGCGCCCGCGCCGACCTGCGGATGGGCGTGCCTGTGGTGCTGGACAGGCCGGACGGCGGCGGGCTGGTCTTTGCCGCCGAAACCATCGACGGCCTCCGGCTGGCGCAATTGCGCACCCTTGGCCCGGCGTCTTTGGCGATCACCGGCTGGCGGGCGGAAACGCTGAAAGCCCGCGCTTATGACGGCGATATTGCCCGGATCATCCTTCCGTCCGATGTGACCCTGTCATGGATCAAATCCATCGCCGACCCCGCCGACGACCTGCGCGCCCCGATGAAAGGGCCATTGCGGACCCTGCGCGACGGTCCCGCCGACCTGCACCGGGCGGCCATCGTGCTGACCAAAGCCGCCCGGCTATTGCCTGCCGCCGTGGTTCTGCCCCTGCCCCATCCCACCGCCTTTGCCCTTGAGCACGACCTGACGCGCCTGCCCGCCAGCGCAGTGCTGACCACCGCCCTGTCCCCCCTGACCGAGATCGTCAGCGCCTGCCTGCCGCTTGAGGTCTCCGAGGCCGGCCGCCTGCACATCTTCCGCCCCGCAGACGGCGCCGAAGAACATTACGCCGTCGAAATCGGCCACCCGCTGCGCGATGCCCCGGTTCTGGCCCGGCTACACTCCGCCTGTTTCACCGGCGATCTGCTGGGGTCGCTGAAATGCGACTGCGGCCCGCAACTGCGCGGGGCGCTGGCGCAAATGGGGGTCGAAGGGGCGGGGGTGCTGCTTTACCTCAATCAAGAGGGGCGCGGCATCGGGCTGGCCAACAAGATGCGCGCCTATTCCCTGCAGGATCAGGGCTTTGACACGGTCGAAGCGAACCACCGGCTGGGGTTTGACGATGACGAGCGGGATTTCCGGATCGGGGCGGAGATCCTGAAGAAACTCGGGTTTGCGAAGGTCCGCCTGCTCACCAACAACCCCGCGAAAGTCGCCCGGCTGGAGGGGTGCGGGATCACCGTCACCGAACGGGTCCCGCTGAAAGTCGGCGAGAACCGGC
>JANOMH010000263.1:0-6914 GCA_031420215.1 Rhodobacterales bacterium
CCCAGTATGGTGAACAGCAGCGGGCGGTTATGCATTTTGCCCCCGCTCGACCGCGATTGTTTGCAGCAATAGCAACCCCATCATGATCGCAATCAGCACCATCGACAGCGCGGCCCCAAAGGGCCAGTCATTCGCGGTCAGAAATTGGGCATAGACCACATTGCCGATCATCTGGAACTGACCGCCACCCAGCAGCGCGGGGGTGATGAAATTGCCGATCGACAGCACGAATACGAACACCGCGCCCACGGCGATACCGGGCAGGGTGAGGGGCAGGGTGATGCGCCGGAAGGTGGTCCAGCGCGATGCGCCAAGGTCATGCGACGCCTCTGCAATCTCGGGGTTCAGCCGGGACAGAGGGGCGTAGCAGGCCAGAATGACGAAGGGCAGGTAGCTGTAGACGAGGCCAAGGATGACGGTGTTTTCGGTATATAACAGTTGCGGCAATTCGCCCTCATACCCCAGCCAACGCGCAAACTGTGTGATCAGCCCTTCGCGGTTCAGCAGCACGATCCAGGCATAGGTGCGGATCAGGTAGTTCGACCAGAACGGCAGGACGGCGAAAAACAGCAGGATCGGTTGCAGATGCCGGGGCATCGACGCGATGGCATAGGCGGCGGCGTAGCCCAGAATGCAGGCGATGATGACGACGATCCCGGCGATCCGGGCGGAGTTCAGAAAGATGCCGAAATACAGCGGGTCGAACACCAGCCCCAGATTCTCAAGGGTAAATGTGTATTCGATCCCGCCATAGATGCCCCGCCGAAAGAAGGCGAGAGTCAGGATCAGCCCGCAAGGAATGACCATGAGTGCGGTCAACCAAGCCAAGGCCGGGGCAATAAGCGTATTGGAGCCCCGGTTCGACATCAGGGATTATTGCGCCGCCATAATCTCGGTCACGACGCGGGAATAGGCGCGCTGCGCCTCGCCTACCTCGCGCAGTTGGTCGTAGGTCAGCAGTTGCGCGGGCGTGATCGCCATGTTCGGGAACTGGGTCAGCAGGGCGGGGTCGAGACCCGCCATCGCGGCCTGATTAGGCACTTTGTACAGGATGTTTTCGGCGGCCCAGCGGTGGTTTTCCGCATCCAGAATGTAGTTCACGAAAGCATAGGACGCATCCTTGTTTTCGGACCCGGCCATGATGACCATGGTATCGACCCACAGATCGGACCCTTCGGTCGGGATCACGTATTGGATGGCCGGATTTTCGGCGATGCCGTAGTTGCACCAGCCATCCCAAGCCTGCACCATAACCGCCTCGCCCGACACTAACTTGGCGTAAAAGGTGGTGTCGTCATAGGCGAGCAGGGTCGATTTGGCAGTGATCAGCGCGTCGCGGACTTTGTCCAGCATGGCGGGGTCAGTCTCATTCACCGACAGGCCATTGGCCAGAAATCCGGCGGCCAGCAGCCAGCGGTCAGTGGCCAGCATGGTGATTTTGCCCGCGATATCGGCGGCGGGGGTCAGCAGATCGTTCCACGATGTCGGGGCGGCCATTAGGTCGGACCGGAAACACAGGCCGGTCGTGCCCCATGCGTAGGGGACTGAAAAGGTGTTGCCCGGATCATGGGCGAGCTGTGTGGCCTCGGGGTAGAGGTTCACCAGATTGGGGATTTTGGCGGGGTCCAGCGTTTCGGCCAGCCCCAGATTATGCAGGATCTCGGCGAAGGGCGAGGACACGAATACCACGTCATAACCCGCCCCACCGGACGCGATCAGCTTGCCCATGATCTCTTCATTGGTGGCTTGCAGCACCAGTTCGGCGGCGATGCCAGTCTCGGCAGTAAAGCCGTCAATCGCGTCGGGGGCCATGTAGCCATCCCAGTTGGAAATGGTCAGCGACTGGGCCGAGGCGGCACCACCTGCGACAAGCCAGAGTGCAATCAAGCCCGTGGCGGCGTGCAGCGAACGAAAATTAGTCATGCCGGAACTCCCTGTCATGGATGGTCCGCGCGATTGTTACAGCGCGGCATGGATTTCAGAGCTTCTTGCGAGCTCGTTGCCAGTGCAGTATGTTTTAGAAAAAAAATACGTCAATCTGTATTCTCTGTCTTCGCCCATCCGGCCTGAAGGCCAAGTCCTGCGAGGCCCTGTTGCAAAAACGCGAACGAACGGTCAAGACCCACACCAGCCTTGCCAGACAAGTTCTGGACCATGCCCGCGCCAAGGCATTGCGCCCCGGCGACCGCTTGCCGGAGGAGGCATTCGCCAGTGCTTGCGGCGTCTCAAGAACGCCCCTGAGATCGGCATATAAGATACTGGCAACAAATGGATTTTTGATCAAGCGCGAGGCGGAAGGTTACTTTCTTTTGGCGGATCTTGACGCCGATACAAGCGCGATGGAAAGCCAGTTGGATTCGCTGAACGTGTCGCTGGCCAAGACTATTCTGGCCGACCGGGCAGCGCGACGGCTGGACGATACCCAATCGGTCAGCTTTCTTATTCGACGATATAACACGACACGCGGCGCAGTACTAAATGCACTAATTGTACTGCAACAAGACGGAATCATCGATCGCATTCCCGGTCAATCGTGGAGCTTTCGACCAATTCTGGATACCCCGAATGCAGTGGCCGACAGCCACCAGTTTCGCCTGATTCTGGAACCTGCGGCGATTCTGGCGCCGGGGTTTTCGCTGGACTTGATCAAGGCCCGGCAGATCCGCCTGACCCTGCAAAAGTCGCTTGCGGGTCGGCTTGGCACCGTTGCCTTTCACAAGCTGGATGTCGATTTTCACATTCTGGTGGCCCAGGGCTCTGGCAACCGGTTCGCGCGCGACAGTTTGCTGGCGCATCATCGGCTGCGGCTGATCACCCAAAAGGACTTTGGCACGCCTGAATTCCGGCTGCGACAGGCGCAGGACGAACACCTTGCCATTCTTGACAGCCTGGAGCGGCGACAATTCGATGTGGCTGCCGACCAGATGGCCCTGCACCTTCGCTTGTCACGGAACCAGCGCCCGGATGCAGCCAACCGGGGCAGCCCGCCAATGCCCAACAGCAACGCTGCCCAATGACGCAGCGCCCGATCATAGCGTTTTTCCCAGAAGCCAGTTTTGGCGCGGCGTTGAATTGTGTGGCCATTGCGCAGGCGTTGGAGCGGCGCGGTGCCCTGCCGGTTTTTATCTGCCATCCGGGCTTTACCGGGGTTTTCGCGGATTACGGGTTCAAGGAAATTCACCTGCCTGCGTCACCCCAAAGCGGCGACGCGGCGGATTACTGGCAGGCTTTTATTAACCGACACCTGCCGCATTTTGACCTGTCGCCGCAGCACCAACTGGCCACTTATGTCGGCCCAACCTGGGAAGTGATCGTCGACACCGTCATCATGGCTGACAAGGGCCTTGAACGGGCGCTGGCCCAGATCGGGCCGGACATCATTGTTCTGGACAATGTCATCATGTTTCCGGCAATTGCCAAGGCGGGCTGCCCCTGGGTCCGGATGATTTCCTGTGCCGAAACCGAGCTGCCCGACAGCAGGGTGCCGCCCTATCTGTCAGGCATGTCCGCCGATGATCCGGGGCGCGCAGGCTTTGAGGCGGCTTATCTTGCCGTCACGGCAAATGCCCATCTTCGCTACATGGATTTCCGCCGTAACCGCGGCTTGCCGGTTTTGCCGCCGGGGCAATTCATGGAACCGTCGCCAACTCTCAACTTGCTTTTGTCACCAGAACCGGTGCGCTATTGCCGTGCTGCGCCGCTCGACCCTGCAACGCATCGCTATCTTCAGGGCTGCGTGCGGGACGAAGCGCAATTTGACCAGCCGCTGTTGCCAAGCCATCCCGGCCCATTGGTTTATGTCAGCTTTGGGTCGCTGGGTGCCATTGACGTCGCTTTGATCGACCGGATGATCCGGGTCTTTGCGACCATTCCTGCGCGCTTTGTGGTGAATGTCGGTGGCTTTACCGAAAGCTACCGCAATGTGCCCGACAACGTCATACTCGGGTCGTGGTTTCCGCAGCCATCTATCATCGCTTGTGCCGATCTTTTCATCCACCACGGCGGCAACAACAGTTTCTGCGAGGCGCTGTATTCTGGCGTGCCTTCGCTGATCATGCCCTATTGCTGGGACGGGCATGACAACGCGACAAGAGCAGCCCAAACAGGTGTTGGACGGGCATTGAACCGGTCTGCATGGGCGCCGGCTGACCTGCGGGGCGCTATTGAGGGCCTGTTGACCGACCAAACCATGCGCAGCCAGCTTGAAGCAGGATCAGCAGCGATGCGCCGGAACCCGGGATCTGAAACAGCTGCGACCGCCATTATGGGGCTGATGCCAAAGCCGACCCGCTGTGATGCGCATCTTGCCTGAGAGGCTTTGAAACCTGAACGGGCCGCGTTGGACTTGGCCGCAACGCAGACTGGGCCCCTATGAATCGTCACGCTTCTGGCAAACCCAACGCACGATATTGGCCATCAGCGTTCCGTATTGGGGCCAACCCAGAAAGTCCTGCGACAGCCAATGTGGGCCAATGTCCGTTGATCAGATCACGCTGCGGCCCGCGCCATAGGTCCGCACAGCCAGCAATGGCCAGTCTTTGCTGCGGTAATGGCACACGGCCAGCAAGGTCGAGGCGTCAACGCCCCGGAATTCAAGTTTGTTCAGCCCAAGGATTGGCGGCAGAGCTTCATCTATACCGGCAAGGATCGGATGGGTCGGTTCCAGCAGAGTTGCCGCCAGCCCCTCGGGCACTTCAAGTCCGTCGCTGTAGGGCAGACAACGCACCGGCAACACATCCTCGACCGCCGTATCGGCAAACCGCGCGGTGCCGAACATCCCTTGAAATTCCATGTATCCGCCTGCCAGCATCAACCCGCCACCTGCCGCGACATAGGTTTTCAGAAGTTCCAGCCGGTTGGGTCCAATCTTGCCGCCACGCGCATCTGGCGTAACCAGCAGGGTCAGTGCGCCCACATCCGACAAGATCACTGCGTCAAACCCCGCCAGTTCAGCCAAAGTGCGGGGAAAGTCCGCGCCGCAGTGTTCACCGCCGATTTGCGTCACCACAATTCCGGCCGCGCCCATCGCTGCGTTAAAGGCCAAGGCCCCGTTCGACCAGCCCGTATTGGTGACCGTATCGCCCCCCACAGCGACCGAGGTGGTGGCAAGAAACGTCTCGCCTGCAAGCAGCACTTTCATCGGGGCACGCCTTTGCTTGGGGTCGGAAATGATGAACGGGCCATCCCGGCCCTGAGAGAGATCAGGGCCGGGCTGTCGTTCACCAGACTAAAACTTGAATTCGTCCAGATTTTCCGGAGTCACGATCTTGGCTGGCCCAAGCACGACCTCGCCTGCGGCACCGATAGTGTAATCCCCCAACCGCCCGGCGCTAAAGGTTTCGCCCTCGGCCCCGGTGATCTGGCACATCGCAACGGCCTGCGCGGCATAATAGGTCAGTTAACCAAGATCGGTGACATTCCACCAGATATCCTGCGCTTGTCCGGCTTCGATGTATTTGGTCATCAGGGTGGCAGGGGCCAGACCGGTCAACTTGACCTGGTCAATCAACCCGGCCTCTTCTCATCGACATCAGTGTCGTGGGCAAAAGCCGCAGTTTGATATGTTTCATAAGAACTCCTCCAAGGCGTTATGTAATCGAGGCAGCAGCGCCGGGCCCCCGAAATTTACCCGTTCGTCCTGGACTGCGCCCCGATCTGTCGGAACCAAGCCACAAGAAAACCTGTTGAATTGCTGATCAGCAATGACCCGATCAGCAGTGTGCCAATGACCAGCCCCTGCACATCGCCGCCGATCTGGCTGATCCCCAGAATATTGCGGATCGCGGCGACAAGGATCAGCGCCAGAAACACGCCGGTCAGCCGCCCTTTGCCACCCCAGACAGAAATCCCGCCCAGCAGGACCATGGTGATGACGTCAAGCTCCATCCCTGTCGCGTTGTTGGCGCGCGCGTTGGCCAGCCGCGCGGTGTAAACCATGCCAGCAACGGCGCAGACCGCGCCAGAGACGAGGAACAGCCAGAACTTCAGCCGGCCCACCCGGATGCCAGAGTAGAGCGCCGCCGCCGGATTGCCCCCCACGGCATAAACCCGGTGGCCAAAGGGTTTGTGTTGCAGCCAGATCGCGAAAACGGGGGCAAGCGCTATGAATAGCAGGATCACCAGCGGGATGCGGGTTCCGGGCACATAGCTGATGCCAAAGGTGGTTAGGGCATCGGGAAAGATGTTGATCGATCCCGTCCCAAGGCTGATGAACCCGATGCCGCGATACAGGGCCATAGTCCCCAGTGTGACGACCAGCGACGGCAGGCCAAAGGCCCGCAAGCTGCGACAGGTTAAAGGGCGAGGTGAAATTCGGCACATACAGCGTGCCATAGGCGATAACCGCGACTGTCAGCACACCCAGCAACAGTGCCCAAGGGTCGGAAATCCCAGTGCGCGCGGATTTTTGGAGGGTCATGATACCCTCGCCTTTCCGCGCCGTTGCACGGCGGCGTCCATGGCCAAGGACCGCAGGTTGACCTCGGAAAAGATCAGCGGGTTCAGAAAGGCGACCGGGATCACCACCGCCGCCATCGCCGCGACTAACCCGATTTCGCGGCACCAATAGCGCACCAAAGCCGGGGCGCGTGGACTCGGCCAACCGCAGGGCTGCGGCAGCAAGCGGCGTTTCGACCAGATGCAAGCCGGTCACAGCATCCGTCGCGGCCTGCAGCACCTTTTCCTGTGTCGCATCTGCGCGGGTGAATTCCGCCGTCTTGCGCCCCTCGCTGCAAGACCGGCCACCATCGCATGCACCTCGGCCTTTGACTGCACGTCGATGCCTTGGGTCGGTTCATCAAGGATCAGCAGGCGTGGTTCGGTGGCCAGATATTTGGCCAACACCACCTTTTGCTGATTGCCGCCAGACAAGGTGTTGATCGGCTGATCAAAACTGCGAAACCGCAGGCTGAGGC
>JANOMH010000264.1:0-6990 GCA_031420215.1 Rhodobacterales bacterium
TGTCTGCTCTGGTGGGAATTTACTTCTTCAGTTCTATCTTTTTCAATATCTTTGCGATACTTGTACTACAGCCTCTCATCTACTCGTTCGCCATCACCGGCACCGACGGAGAAGAGTTATCTTTTGGTGCAGCGTTCGGAGTTAATTTAGTTCCTCTCGCAATTGGAGTCGCAATTGTGGCGGCAATATTTGCCTTTGGCACTTAGCTGGAATAAGGAAACGTTGAATGGCAATCGAAATTCTGATGCCCGCCCTGTCCCCCACGATGGAAGAGGGCACGCTGGCGAAATGGCTGGTCAAAGCCGGTGACACCGTCAAATCCGGCGACATTCTGGCCGAGATTGAGACCGACAAGGCCACAATGGAGTTCGAGGCGGTCGATGAAGGCGTGATCGGTGCGCTGCTGATCGCCGCCGGAACCGAAGGCGTCAAGGTCAACACCGCGATTGCCACCCTGTTGATCGACGGCGAATCTGCTGATGCGGCCCTTGCGCCGAAAGCCACTGTCGCCGCCCCCGCCATCATCATCGACATAGCCCCGCCCGCCGCAGTTTCTGCCCCGGTTGCGGCCCCGGTTTCTGCCCTAGTTTCTGGCCCGGTCACAAAATCCCCGGATTGGCCCGAGGGCACGCCGATGAAAACCATGACCGTCCGCGAAGCCCTGCGCGAGGCAATGTCCGAAGAAATGCGCCGCGATCCGAACGTATTCCTGATGGGCGAGGAAGTTGGCGAATACCAAGGCGCCTATAAAATCTCGCAAGGGATGTTGGAAGAATTCGGCGCCAAGCGGGTCATCGACACCCCGATCACTGAACACGGTTTTGCGGGCATTGCGACCGGCGCGGCATTCGGCGGCCTGCGCCCGATTGTCGAATTCATGACCTTTAACTTCGCAATGCAAGCCATTGACCACATTCTGAATTCCGCCGCCAAGACCCTGTATATGTCCGGCGGCCAAATGGGCGCACCCATGGTATTCCGAGGGCCAAACGGTGCCGCCGCCCGGGTCGGCGCGCAGCATTCCCAGGACTACTCCGCCTGGTATAGTCAAATTCCCGGCCTGAAAGTCGTGATCCCCTACTCTGCCGCCGACGCCAAGGGCCTGATGAAAACCGCGATCCGCGACCCCAACCCGATCATCTTTCTTGAAAACGAAATCCTGTACGGGCGCAGTTTCGAAGTGCCTGCCACCGAGGATTTCACCATCCCTTTTGGCAAAGCGAAAATCGAACGCGCCGGAACCGATGTCACTATCGTCAGCTTTGGGATTGGTGTGACCTATGCGCTGGACGCCGCCGAGAAACTCAGCCTCGACGGGATCAGTGCCGAGGTGATCAACTTGCGGACACTGCGGCCCATGGATACCGCGACGATTTTGGAATCAGTCAAGAAAACCAACCGTTGCGTGACCGTTGAAGAAGGCTGGCCACAAGGATCGGTCGGCAATTACATCAGTTCGGTGATCATGCAGCAGGCGTTTGATTATCTCGACGCGCCAGTGATCAACTGCACCGGCAAAGACGTGCCGATGCCCTATGCCGCCAATCTGGAAAAATTGGCGCTGGTCACAACCGCCGATGTGATTGCCGCCGTCAAACTCGTCACCTACCGTTAAGGAGCCCGCGCCATGCCCATCGAAATTCTGATGCCCGCGCTGTCGCCCACGATGGAGGAAGGCACGCTGGCCAAATGGCTGGTCAAGGTCGGGGATACCGTCAAATCCGGCGATCTGCGGGCCGAGATTGAAACCGACAAAGCCACGATGGAATTCGAGGCCGTCGACGAAGGCGTGATCGGCGAATTGCGGGTTGCCGCCGGCACCGAAGGGGTCAAGGTCAACGCGGTTATCGCGGTGCTGCTGGCTGATGGAGAAAAGGCCGGGGCAGCACCCGCCGCCGAAGCCCCCGCCGCCATAGCAGCCCCCAGCGCCCCGACTTCGCCCGTTCGGGCGGAGGAAGCCCCGGCGAAACTGCCCGAAAAAGGCACCCGTGTTTTCGCCACCCCCCTCGCCCGGCGCATCGCCGCCGACAAGGGGCTGGACTTGACTGCCGTCGCAGGCTCTGGCCCGCATGGCCGGATCGTCAAGACCGACGTGGAAAACGCCATGCCTGCGGTTGCTGCCGTGGCCGCTGTTGCCGCTGCTCCCACCGCCACCAAGGCCGCAGCCCCGACTGGTTTCCCCACTGGCCTGTCCACCGAAACCGTGTTGAAAATGTATGCCGACCGGCAATTCGAAGAGGTCAAACTGGATGGAATGCGCAAGACCATCGCCGCCCGCCTGACCGAAGCCAAGCAAACTATTCCGCATTTCTACCTGCGGCGTGAGATCAGGCTGGATGCACTGCTCAAGTTCCGGGGCGAGTTGAACGCCCAGCTTGAATCCCGCAAAATCAAACTATCCGTCAATGATTTCATCATCAAAGCCTGTGCCCTTGCCTTGCAATCCGTGCCTGACGCCAATGCCGTCTGGGCCGGGGACCGGATTCTGAAACTGAAACCGTCTGACGTGGCCGTCGCCGTCGCCATCGAGGGCGGCCTGTTCACCCCGGTGCTGCGCGACGCCGAAACCAAATCGCTCTCGGCCCTGTCCGCCCAGATGAAAGACCTCGCTGCCCGCGCCAAGACCCGCAAACTTGCCCCCGCCGAATATCAGGGCGGCAGCTTTGCAATTTCCAATCTGGGGATGTTCGGGATCGACAATTTCGACGCCGTGATCAACCCGCCGCATGGCGCGATCCTCGCAGTCGGGGCTGGCGTTCCGAAACCTGTCGTCACCAACGGCCAGATCGAAGTGGCGACCGTGATGTCCGTCACCTTATCGGTCGATCACCGGGTCATTGATGGGGCACTGGCGGCGAACCTGCTGAATGCCATTGTCAGCAATCTGGAAAATCCGCTGGGGATGCTGGCCTGATCCACTCGCCAGACAGCAAAAAACGCCGCGCAATCCCTGCGCGGCGTTTTCAATTCACAGCGATGCAGCCCCACCGCAAGAGTTCAGTAACTGATCCATCTTGACCGATGGCTGCTCACAGCCAGCCTCGCCCACAATCTTGGCCGGAACCCCGGCCACAGTCTTGCAAGGCGGCACATCGGCCAGCACCACCGACCCGGCCGCAATCCGGGAACAATAGCCAATCGTGATATTGCCGAGCACCTTGGCCCCGGCCCCAATCAGCACACCATTGCCGATCTTTGGATGGCGGTCTTCCTCTTCCTTGCCGGTGCCACCCAACGTGACCGAATGCAGCATCGACACATTGTCGCCAACCACCGCAGTCTCGCCGATCACTATGGAATGGGCATGGTCGATCATGATGCCCTTGCCGATCCGGGCGGCGGGGTGAATATCCACGCCAAAAATCTCGCTCACCCGCATCTGCACGAAATAGGCCAGATCAAGCCGGCCTTCCTGCCACAGCCAATGGCCCAGCCGATAGGCCTGAACTGCCTGAAAGCCCTTGAAATACAGCAATGGCTGCAACAGCCGGTGGCAGGCTGGATCGCGCTCATAGACCGCCACCAGATCGGCGCGGGCCGCCGCTGACAGCGACGGATCGCTCGCATAGGCGGCATCCGCAATCTCGCGCAATATCTGTTCCGACATTTCGGCCGAGGCCAATTTCATCGAAATCCGATAGGCCAGCGCCCGTTCAAACGATGCATGATGCAGCACGCCAGAATGGATCAGGCCACCCATCAGCGGCTCGGTCGCAATCGCCTGCTCGGCTTCTTCGCAAATCCGGCGCCAGACCGGATCAAGTTCAGCCACGTTGGTTTTGAGCTGTGCCATCAGTCAGGCCCTCACTTTCACAGGCATTTTACCTCACATAAGGTGCCTGCGCCAAGTGCAAAGAGGTGATCCCGGTAATCACCGTTCAGAATGGGTCCAACCGGTGCCGCCACGCCTGAACCGCCGCCAGAACTATCACCATCCCGGCACAATAGGCGGCATCACACATCGGGCGCTGCGGCAGCGCAGGCCAATGTCCTGCCGCCGCCATCAACGACCCGCTGCCAAAATCAGGATGCGCACGCCCAAACCGCTTACGATAGCGGTCGGCAATATCGGCTTGTGCCAGCAACTGATCTGCCGCCCAGCGCCGCAACGGCATCGGTTGACCCAATACCACTGCAACAGCGCTTTCAAGATCCGCCTGTAGCAATGGACGCATCAATCAACCCTCACACCCCCAGCGTGACGGCGCGAAACGGCCCCGTCCCAAACCGATCCGACACCTGCGCCACCTCGACCACATAGGCCCCCAGCAGTGCATCAAGCGCCCGTAATCCCGCGCCATAGGTCCAGGTCGGCGCGGTCACAGTCACCTCCCGTTTTATCACGGTCCCTTGCCGAACCCGGACAACATAGGATTCGACCGTTTCCCCCAGTGGCACCTCTTGCGCGCCCCAGAAATCACCATCGACCCGCGTGCGCCTGATCCAGCCAAAACTCAGCCCGCCCGCGCCATCGCCCGCGACCTTCAGATGGCACACTGCATAGGGGCGCAACCCAACGCCCGCAAACGCCTGCACCCGGTAGCGATAGGTCGGATCATCAATCGCCCGCTGCGCCGCGCCATAGCGAAAATGCTGCGCCACGCCCCGCGCGTTGGCCGCCAGCTCGATCTGGCTGACCGCCCCATTCATCAGCACAAACCGCGATCCCACCGGCCAATCCGGCGGCATCACCCCGTCCGACCCGGCCTGCCCGCGCAGGCGCATGCCAATATCGAACACATTGGGCGACACCAATGTAACATCCGCGAACTGGAACACCTCCCAGGCATCGGTCAATCCATCCCCAACTGCCGCAACATTTGCGCCAGCCAGGATTTGCGCCAATGACACCGAACTCAGCGCCGCACGAACCAATCTTACCCGCAATAGTGGCCCCCGGTCGTACAATCCGGGCGAGGCCTTGAATAATGGCGAAATCGTTGTGCCAATCACCGCAGGCACCGGCACAATTTTGCTCAGCGCATAATCACTGTCCTGTGCTGCCTGATATAGCGCCACCGACCCCGGCCAGGGCCGCGCCGTCATCGCTACATAAGGTGCATGTGGCACTTCCGACCCTTTGATCAGGGGCAAGTCCAGAAACACCGCCTCGACCGGCACAGCTGACACAAACGGGCGCTGCCCAGCGCTGTCTTCCGCCGTCTCATGCTGGCGATAAACCTCAGGCTCGACCCGCACCGCTTCGATCTTTTGAAATGCCGCCTGATCCACCCGGTCGACACGGTAGTAATCATCGCGACCACCGGTGGTTATGCGGACAACATGCCCGGCCCCGACGCCCATCGCAGACGGTGGCAGCGCAAAGCTGGCGGTATCGCGGGCAACCCGCGCTTCGGCCAGCCAGCGCTCGGCAATCCCCAACCCCTCGCTGCGGGTCAGGGCCAGCGGCAATTCGGTTTTTGACACGCCCACAGTCGCTTCATCCGGGAATATCGCTTCGGATGCGCGGACTTCATAATCCGCCTCTGCATCGACAAAGCCGATCTGCACCCGGCCCGCCACTTCGGCGGTGGAGGCGCGGGTCCGGTCTAAACTGGTGGCCATCTCCTCGTCCATCGCCATCAGGCTGGGGTCAACTGTCACATCCGGCACCCCGGTGCGGGTGATGAAATGCAACACACCATCCCGCTCGACCGCGTCAAAGCCATAAGCCACCATCAGCGGCTGCAATGCCGCGCGGGCGGTATCGGTATCATCCAGCCGATAACCCCGCACCAACCCATACAGGCGCGCGGTATCCACCGCCGACACCCCGGCCTTGGCACATATTTCCTCGACCAAAGACGCCAGCGACCGCGACGTGCTGCGCCCGTTCAGCCAATGCCCACGCGCATAATTCGCCCCATCCGACCACAAAGCGCTGTTCGCCGGAAAGGCCGGAAATGGGCGGGCATCCCAGGCCCAGACATGGGCGCGGGCCATATCCACCATCCGGCCCGCATATTCCCCGGACTGCGGATTGGCCACCGGATCGGCAAAATGCCGATGCACGGCGCGGATATACTGCATCTGCATGAAATCATCGCGCAAGCCATTGGAATAATGCGGTAAAGCGGATTCTGATGACTTGGGGTCCAGAAACTTGTTCGGCTCATTGGCACCCTTATCAATCGCCGCACAGCCAAATTCCGTAAACCAGACCGGCTTGCTCTGCGGCACCCAAGGGCTTGCGGTCAGCGCGCGAACGCCACCCACCCGATTGAAATGCTGGTTCGACCACCAGCTCTTGATATCCTTGTAGCGATAGATCCAAGGCTCGCCCAACCCATCCGAAATCGGAGTCCGGATTTGCACCGCACGGGCCTCGGGCGAATGGTAGAACCAGTCAAACCCTTCGCCACCCGCGACATTGCCAGCCAAATAATCCAGATTGTAGATCGACCCGAACCCACTGTCGGCCTGCACTTGGCCGTCACGCCAGTCACTCAGCGGCATGTAATTGTCGATCCCGATGAAATCTATCGCCGGATCGGCCCAGAGCGGGTCTAGATGGAACAACTTGTCGCCGGTCCCCTCAGGCTGATACCCCGAATACTCCGACCAATCCGCCGCATAGCCCACTTTGCAGGACGGCCCGACAATCGCCTTCACCTCGGCGGCCAGCACCCGAAACGCCGCCACCGCCGGAAAGCTGCCACCAGCCCCCCGGATCTGCGTCAGCCCGCGCATTTCGGAGCCAATGCAAAACGCCTTCACCCCACCCGCGACCACACACAAATTGGCATAATGCAGGATGAACCGGCGCAGCGACCATTCCGCCGGACCAGAATACACCACCCCCGTCGCCGTCCGGGTAAAATGCGCCGGCTGAGCCGCCCCGAAAAACGTCGCCACCTCTGCCGCCGCCGCCGCCGTGCCATCGGTCGACCCGACCCGTCCCGGAGAGGCCACCGTCGTAATCCGGCCCCGCCACGGCAAGGGCGGCTGTCCCAGACCACCCGTCCACGGATCGGGCAGCGTATTGCCAGC
>JANOMH010000265.1:0-8382 GCA_031420215.1 Rhodobacterales bacterium
CTTTGTCATTGCAGACTCCCTGCCGGAAACGACCAGGGTGACCTTGGCCGAACAGATCAACCTGATCGCGGTGGGGGTGATATTCACGTCTGTGTTCATCAGCATCTGGTCGCTGCGCCTGCGCTATGTCGGCCGGGATGAAGACAGCTTACGGCTGGACCGCAACGCGATGTACATATTGGGCGGTCTGTATCTGGCGCTGAACGTGCTGGTGATGAGCGTGGATTTATCTGGCTGGTTGTAGTTCACAGACCGCTCACGGCAACGGTCGCGGTTTTCATTGTCAGAATCGCGGACGGATGTCATAGTATGATGATATTCGTTTAAATCTTTGAGGTGACAAAATGGAGCGCTTGTCTGGCCGTTTGGCCGTTTGCATCGCTATCGTGTCGGTCAGCCTGCTGAGTGGGTGCGTTGTTCCAATTCCCGCCCCGTTACCAAAGCCAGATCGGATTGTGACGCAAGTGCCTATCGTCCCCGTCCAGCCTGTGGTTACACCAGTGGTTGCCCCCGTGGTGCCGCGAATTTCTCCGCCTCCGGTAGTTCCACCACCTGTCGTTCCAGTAAATAACTGCAACATTTTTGGTACTGATTGTCCGGTTCAAGATGGTGACGGCGGCGGCGATGGTGGCGGAGTTTGGGATTAACGTGATGACGGCGCGCAAATTTCAACTCCTCGGGGCATTGGCCGCGGGACTCTTGGCCCTTCCCGCCCATGCCCAGGACACCCAAGACCTGCAAATGCTGCGCCGCCCGTCCGAAGCGTTCGGGCTTGAGGGGCTTCAGCTTGACCTGACTATCCCCGCGACCCGGCGCTATGCGTTGGTCATCGGCAATGGTGATTACCAGCACGCGACCGGCCTGCCCAATGCGGTGGCCGATGCCAACCTGGTCGCCGGAATGCTGCGCCAAAGCGGCTATATCGTGCAGGCCCACACCAATCTGGACAAACGCGGGTTCGAGGCGGCCTTGCGGCAATTGCTGGTCGAGGCGGGCAAAGGGGCCGAGGTCATTATCTATTACGCCGGGCATGGGGTGCAGATCGGCTCGTCGAACCAACTGATCCCGGTCGATGCGGAAATCGATACAGTCTATGATGTTCCGTTTGAAACCGTGTCGCTATCCAGCATCCTGGCGATTGCGGGGGCGCGGGCGCGGTCATTGGTCGTTATTTTGGACAGCTGCCGCGACAACCCGTTTCCGGGCCAAGGCGGGATTGTTGGCCTCGATTCCGTGCCGCAGGAAATGCGCACCGGCTTTGCCGCACAGGACACGCCGGTCAATTCGCTGATCGTGTTTTCCACGTCTCCCGGGGCGCGGGCTTTTGACGGTGAAGGGCCGAACAGCCCGTTTACCCAAGCCTTGTTCGACATTGCGACCGCGTCCCCCGATGTATCGCTGGATCAGGTCATGCGCGATGTGCGCCGCCGGGTGTATGAAACCACTTACGGGCTGCAAGTGCCGTGGGAAAGCTCGTCGCTGGTGGAATCCGTTACGCTGGGCCTGTCGGATGATCCCGACATGATGCAACTGGCCGACGCTGTGCCAGTTCCAGCAGATGCCACCCAAGGCGACCCCATCGCCATATCCCTGCCTTTGGATGAAAAAGTGATGATCGGTGCGGCCCTGCAATCGCTGATCGGCACCGGACCGGACGGCATGCTGCTGACCGATGCCCCCCAAGGTGGGCGCTTGGAACTTGAGGTCGGGGCACAGACCCGTGGCCTGACCCTATCCCCGGTGGAAACCGGGCAACTGCCCGGCCTGATCTATTCCGCCGGACAGGTCGAAAGTTCTGCCCTGTCCCTGCCCGGCCAGCAGATCACCGACAGTTTTGACATCCTGTCCGAAAACACCCTGCAAACCGTGCAACTGACGCTGGACGTCGATCCTTGCGATTTTCAGGCCGGCGATTACCTTGACCCTGAAGGGGTCGGTGTCGCCCGTTATCCCAATGAGATCGAGGTTATCCCGGCCCTTACCGCTTGTCAGGCTGCCGTGACCGCCCAGCCGGGCAATGGCCGGTTCTGGTATCAGTTGGGCCGGGTGCAGGTGGCGATGCGCGATCTGGACGGGGCTGCAGTCAGCTTTGCCCATGCGATGGAGCTGGACCATACCCGCGCTTTTGCCGCCATGGGCCTGCTGGACATGCGCCGCCAACAGGAAACCCAAGGGTCCGGCCGTATTGCGGCGACGTCCGAAGCGCTGGCCCTGTTGGCGCAAGGGGTGGACCGGGGCGATCCCTATGCGTTTCACTCTATGGGTCTGCAATTGCTGGAATTTGGCACCGATGACGTGCAAAAGCGCCAGGGTTTTGCGCTGCTGACCCGCGCGATGGAGATGGGGCATACCTTTTCGATGAATGCTTTGGGCCGCTATTTTCTGGTCGAGGACAGCGACCATTTCGACCCGTTGCGCGGGGTCAGGTATCTGGAGGAAAGTGCGGCGCGGGGCGATATTTACGGCTATGCCAATATGGGGTTCATTGCCCAAAATGGCGCGGGCGACCTTGCCCCCGATCCGGTCAAGGCGCTGGACTGGTATCAGCGCGCGTCAGATCAGGGGCATCCGACCGCCCCAACCAGCATTGGCCGGATGTATTTCCGGGGATTTGACGGGCAAGCCCCCGATTTCGCCCAAGCCGTGCAATGGTATGATCTGGGTCTGTCGCGGGGCGACGCCTGGGGTGGGGCCAATGGGGCTGCAACCATCCTGAACGAAACCCCCGACGGCTATGACCTGGCTGATGCCGGGGTTCGTGCTGCCAAAGCCGCCGCTTTGGGCAATGTTGATGCCGCGGCGAGTGCCGAGGAAGTGTTGGCCGCTTTGCCTGCCGCTGATCTGACCAAAGCCGAGGATCGGCTGGTGGCCGAGGTGATGGCCGGTGATCCCACCGCCCCCGACATCGATAACGCCCCTGTATTGGCCGAACTTGATACCCTGCTGGCCAGCGCAGACCCTGACCCGGTGGCCCGGATCAAAGCCGTAGCGCGGCTTTACTGGTCTTCCCGTGCGCTACGGGTTGACCTGTTCTGAACCGGCGACGGACGGGGTTGTGGTCAGCAAAGCCCTGCCCAACCGGGATCGCCCGCCGGGGCCGTCAGTCAGGTCGGTCACAGGTTTGGTTACGCCCGCCTGTGCCAACAGGGCCAAACTTTCGTCAACCGTATTGGCAGAATGATCCATCAACGCCGCCCCCAAAGCCCGCGCTACTTGCGGGGCCGAGGTTGAGGTGCCTTGGAACGCCACGGTAATCCCCGACCGCGTGCCAGCTGCGGTCATCCCGCGCATAAAGGCCGACCGTTCCGAGGCCGCCGAAATATCGACCTGATGGTCAGCGTCCAAGTTAGACCCGGCGCTGCTGTAAACCGCCGCGGTTTCCGTGCCGATCACATAGCCGCCCACAACCAACGTGTCGTTGTTGGTGGCCATGCCATTTATGCTGCCAAAGCGGCGCAGTTTTGCACCCGGATCGTTGGAATCGGTGGTGGCCAGCTTGCCCATGTCGTCGTAGCGCTGGGATTTGGGATCAACAAAATACCCTTGCTGCGCCCCGGTATTGCCCTGCCCATAACTTGTATCACGCTGAATCCGGCATTCGATGCCGCTGGCGGGCATCGGCTTTCCAACAGGCCAGAAAAACCGGGCCGTCCACAGGCCAGCGGGGGCCGGAGCATGGGTTAGCCCGGGCCCGGCCTGGTAGTCCGATTTGGCAGGAGCCTCGGTCGGGGCCATGATCACCGTGGCCCGTATCCGCGAGGTTGGATTCAGCTTGCGGCTGTAGTCAATGGTGAACTGGCCAACGATGGTGCCTGCGATTTCCAGATTACTGGCAAAATGATTTATCCCAGCTTTGGCCTGCCAGATCGGCATGCGCAGGCCTGCCGGTGTGGTCAACTCGATTTTGACATCATCATGCAAGTCAGTGCCCGGCGGATACCAGAACTCGACATAGCTGGATGTCCGGTCACTTGGCGGGGCGACCCATTGCAGGCTGGCCACTTTTTCAACCGGGCCGCTGGGTGCGAAATGCGCATCCGTGACCTGCGCAAACAACCGGTCCTGAAACATGTTGCCCGACGGCATAACGATGAATGTGGGGTCAAGTTTGTTGCGTTTTCCAACCAATTCGGCAATCGCATCCTCGATCAGCCCGGTGCCATCATGTGGCCCGCCTGAATAGCCGTAGCTCAGGTTGATGACCATCGGCAGTGGCCCACCACCATATTTCTGTTTGATTTGATAGGCGCGGCTAAAGATGTAATGCAGCGCCGAAAGAATGAACATATCCTTGCCAAAACCCGATGTCTCCCAGGTCGAACTGGCGGGCAAATCAACGGCAATGATCCGGGCCCCAGCCTCGGTCGCCGCATCCCAACGGCCTGCCAGCGTGTCCAGCACATGTGCCCCGTGCGAATGCATCCGCGACAGCGGCATCGGCGGGGCACCGGGTTTGCTCAGAACACCTGACTTTGCATAAATGGCGTCTTCATCGGCGCCATGTTCTGCGACCATGGCGTCAATATCGTCGCGGCTGAATTCGCGGCCAAACAACACGTCTGACCCCTGAACTGCAGGGGCGGACTGGACCCAGCAATAATCGATCCGGGTTTTGTTGGTGCCGGAATGCCGGAAATTGGCATGGGCAAATGGAATGCCCAGATCAATGATTGCCAAAATAACTTTGGGCGGTTTGTCATTCAGCGCGGGGTCTACAGTCGGTTCTTTCAGTGCCGTCTGGTCAAACTGCATATTTACCGTGTCTTGCCGAACCGGCAGATTCAGCCGCAACTGCGCGTCCTTTCCAAATGGACCATCAGGATTGACAGGGGAGTTGAAATTATCCTCGATCTCGGACGCAATGCGTTTCAAAATCGGTTTCTGCGACGGATTGTCTGGGTCAGGCGCAAGCAGGAATGGGATGAACCGAACCTCAAATCCTTTGTCTTTATGCAAGGTCGGCACCATGACCAACCGATTGCTGGTCCCGGCCTGAAGTTTCGACACGCTCTTGAACTGTTCATAGTTTTTTTCGTCCGTGAACTCCGCCACACAGGACAAGCTGACGCTGTCGTCCAGCATCATGCTGGGCAAGTCATAGAACTTGCCTACATCCATCATCCAGTTTTCATACGGGCCCAGCTTTTCATGTGTCAACGAGGCTGTCCCGTTGGTGGTCTCGCCCAGCTCCATCACCATGATCTACACCCCCGGCTGGACAAGCCCGCCAAACTCGGCCCGCGCCTGTGCCCAGATCCAGCCAAACAGCGGATCGGCGGGGGTGGGTTCGGTCGGGGCATTGGCTGGGTCAATTGCGGGCGCGACATCGGCGCTGAACAGGAAGTCTGCTGTCGGTTTGGGGTTTGGATCAAAGCTTTGGACGGCCTTCATCGTCGTCTGGCCCGTCATCAGCCCGACCAGCCCCCGCCCGATCTGCAAGCCCAGCAGCGCCCCCACCTGACTGTCCATCGGAAAATGCACCCCCGCCACGGTCCGGTTCACCGCAATCCGGTGGGCTTGGCGATACATCAGGTCAATGCGGGTTTCCGCGTCGGCAAAATGGCCGGGCACCGACCGGACCAATGCGGCCAGCACAGTGGCCATGGCAAAGGCCTGGGTCGCGTGCCCGGATGGAAAGCTGCCATGCCCCGGCGTCGGGATCAGCGGCAGAATCCGGGCGTCGATTTCATCCGGCCGGCGACAGGCCAGCATGTGTTTGGGCAGCATCGAGGCATATCCAGCAAGCAATTGCACATGCCCCAGCAGTTCATAGGTTTTCAGGTTCCGCGCCTCGCTTAGCCCCAGAATGATCCCGTAAAACGCCCCGATCGACCCCAGTTGCCCCATGATTTCGCTCGCCCGGTCGGGGCGCTGATCGACATAGTTGCGCACCAGCCCGGCCTGCGTGGCGATGGTCGCGGCACTGGGCCGGGTCACTTGCCAGATGGGCGTACCACCCCAGGTCGCACTGGCCTTGGTCCCGGCGGCATCAGTCGTCGTACCAAGTTTGGCGGCAAAGACCGATTGCAGCAACGTCGCCCGGATCTCAGGGGCCCAGCGGGACATATTGGCCGGGTCGTTGGCGGCCAGCGGTTTCACCCCCGCCGGATCAACCGGAACAGTCCCGGCTGCATGGACCAGCGCCTGAGTGCTGGATTGCAGGGCCGCTGGGCCGCCCTGACCTGCTGCAGCCCCAATGCCGTGGATACCGTGGATTCCATGAATGCCGTGGATTCCATGGATTCCATGGATCCCGTGAATTCCATGTATTCCGTGAATGCCATGAATCCCGTGCATCAATCCAAACATAGACATCGAAAATCTCCTATGGGATCCCGGAAGCCGACAGGGCAACCGCAGCATTCAAACCAATTTTATATTGCGCCGCCGGATGGCTGACGCGGTAATTTGCAACTGTGAAATCCGGCTTGCGTTGCAAAAGGGTCAAACCAGCCTCGCGGGCCTCAGCATTCCGGCCAAGAAAATGCAGCGCACAAATACGGGCCCGAAGAGTAGAAAGATGCCTGTCATTACGTGCCAAAGAACGTTCGGCCAATTGCAATGCTTGCACGTAATCCTCGGCCCCAAGATAGGCCGTTGCAGCGAGGGAATCATAAAAATACCCAAAAGGGTCCAACGGCGACAGACGCATCGCCTTTGTCACACGGGCAACGGCGGCCTGCCCTTCGTCGCGGTACGCAAACAGCACGCCACTCAGCAGCCATGCCATGGATTCGTTCGGATTACGCTCCAAAGCCGCATCAAACCGTTGCCCCGCCACATCCATCCGCATCAGCAGATTGTTGTTCACCACCCCGTCGATGGTCAGGCAGAAAGAGTTTTCAGACTCCATATCCAGCGCGCGCGCGGTGCAATCCTGCGCCAGTTGGGTATCACGGGCGCGGTCGGTGGACCAGCCGTTGAACACCGACATGACATACCATTCGCCCAGCCAGGCATGTGCCTCGGCGGCGCGGGGGGCGCGGCGGATTGCTTCTTCGATCAACTCGCGCGACCGGGCGAAACCGCTTAACTTCAGCTGATGCATCAGGCCCACACCCGCGATCAGCAACTCGTGGTCGGCCAGCGATGCAACCGCCCGGCCTTGGGCATGGACCACGGCCTCGGAAGCGATGGTTTGCCCGATGCTGCGGACCACTTCGGTGATGGCATCACTTTGCACGCCCATGAAATCGCCGATCTGACCGCTGAATTGCCGGGTCCACATGATCCGGCCCGATGCGGCATCTATGCAATCGGCATCCAGCGTGACCTTGTCACCCACCACCCGCAAACTGCCTGCAACGCAGTAATCCACGCCCAGCACCTCGCGCACGCGGGTCAGTTCAATCTTTGACGCGGACAGTTCCCGCGATGACAGATGCGAGATAACGGCCAACAGGTTTGAGCGTGACAGCGACCGGCAAATTTCCTCGGCCAGCCAATCTCCCAGCACCACATCACCCGGCGCCCCCAGAATTAACCGGAATGGCAGCACCGCAATCGTGGGCAGCATTGACCGGGGTGGCGGCTGGGTGCTGGCGCTGAACAGGGCATAAAGTTGTTCAGGCGAGACCCTGATGCCACGCAGCCATTGGTTGAACTCGTTGTCGCGGATGTCGAGCCCCTCAAGGAACTCGCCCCCACCAGGCCTGCCGATGAAATGGATGCAATCCAGTTTCAGGCTGATTTCAGTGTTGTTGACCACCAGAACCTGCTCATAGGCCGGGCCCATCAGCGCCTTGATATCCGACAAAGCCCGACGCAGGCTTTGCCGCCCGCTGTCAAAGCAAGAGGTGCCCCACAGCGTATCTTGCAGGAAACTGCGGGTGCGGCGGCCAAACGGTGCAGTGGCCAGCAGCGCAAACAGCGCCCGATGCTTGGCGCCGGTAATCTCATAGGGGACCGGCCCGACCGACCGAACGATGCAGGCCCCGAACAAATTGATTTCGACAAGCTTGGTCACGATTTGGCCCGGATTGCTGTCTGACTGACCTGACGTTAACGCAGCTTAGCGCAAGGACATATCCCTTTCACGCTTTATTCACAGCGGGTAAGGCCGCGTGTCGGTCTATATTCAGTCTCAGGCAATGCGCCTGGATCTGGTGCGTAGCAGATCGGCCGGAACCATGGCGAAGGGACAGGAGAGGGAACATGCACATTGGAACTTTTGGAAAGGAAAGCAGCGTGAAAATCCCTGTTCCGCCGCGCGATCTTGCCGATTTTCATTTGCGCTGGACCGAGTTCCGCGGCCCGATGATTGAATTGCAAACCTGTCCCAGCCTGACCCCGGAACAGGCCCAGACGCTGCGTTGGCTTATTGCTTTGTCGGACCGAATTAGCGCGCAGGATATCGAACCATAAACGCCGCAAGACCAAAGC
>JANOMH010000266.1:0-3356 GCA_031420215.1 Rhodobacterales bacterium
AACGCCGAAATTGGTAACAGAACCTAACCAATTTCGCCCAAAGGGACGCCGCTTATGCCCGTCATCACCACGATCGAAGACCTGCGCCGGATCTATAAACGCCGCGCCCCGAAGATGTTCTATGACTATTGCGAATCGGGCAGCTGGACCGAACAGACCTTTCGCGACAACACGACAGACTTCACGAAAATCCGCCTGCGCCAAAGGGTTGCGGTCGATATGTCGAACCGGACGACCGCCAGCACCATGGTCGGCCAGCCGGTGACAATGCCTGTGGCATTGTCACCTGTCGGTTCCACAGGCATGCAAAACGCGGACGGAGAGATCAAGGCGGCGCGTGCGGCCGAAAAATTCGGCGTGCCCTTTACCCTGTCCACGATGTCGATCTGCTCGATCGAGGATATCGCCGAGCACACCAAAGCCCCGTTCTGGTTTCAGCTTTACGTGATGAATGACGAAGAGTTCGTTGATAACATCATCGCGCGCGCCAAAAAGGCCGGGGTTTCGGCACTGGTGCTGACACTCGACCTGCAACTCTTGGGCCAGCGCCACAAAGACCTGAAAAACGGCCTGACCGCGCCGCCAAAGCTGACCCCCAAGACCCTGCTCAATCTGGCGACCAAGTTGCCATGGTGCCTGGAAATGCTGGGCACCAAACGCCGGACATTTCGCAACATCGTCGGACACGCCAAATCTGTGGGCGATATCCGGTCGCTTTCGGCCTGGACCAATGAGCAGTTCGATCTGCGGCTGGATTGGGCCAAGGTTGCAAAACTGAAAGAGAAATGGGGGGGCACCTTCATTCTTAAAGGGATTTTGGATGTTGAAGATGCGAAAATGGCGGTTCAGGTCGGCGCTGATGCGATTATTGTCTCTAACCATGGGGGGCGGCAGCTTGACGGGGCCTTGTCCAGCATCCGCGCTCTGCCCGCCATCGTGGCAGCCGTGGGCGACCAGATCGAGGTCCTGTTTGACGGCGGCATCCGGTCGGGCCAAGATGTGCTGAAAGCCCTCGCTTTGGGGGCAAAGGGCACCATGATCGGGCGGGCCTATATCTATGGGCTGGGGGCGATGGGCGAACAGGGGGTCAGCACCGCGCTGCAGGTCATTCACAAAGAACTCGATATGACCATGGCCCTATGCGGGCGGCGCGATGTGACCACGCTGGACCGCGATATCCTGCTGATCCCCAAGGATTTCGAGGGCGACTGGCAGTAGCACCCCTTGCGGGAACCCGTGCAACCGGCATAGTCGGGGGCAAAACGGGGGACATCATGGCAAAAGCTATCGCCAGCACCATGTTGAACGACGCTGATCTGTTCGATCTGCGCTGGCACCGGGGATTGCGCGACCTGATCGGGCCATTGTCGCGGCTTTACGGCAAGAGTCATGACATGCCGGCGCTGCTGGCCCGGCTGCAGACCCTGCTGCAAACCCACGCAACGGCCCGCCCCGCCCCGCTGCGCCGGCTTGATCTGGAGCGTGACCTGAACCCGGATTGGTTCTTGTCGGAATGCATGGTCGCTTATGTGTTCTACATTGACAGATTTGCCGGAAAGCTGGCTAAGCTGCCAGAACATATAGATTATCTGCGCGACCTTGGGGTCACTTACGCCCATCTGATGCCCTGCCTGATGCCCCGGTCCGGTCAAAGTGACGGCGGTTATGCGGTGATGGATTACCGCAGCATCAACCCTGAACTGGGGTCGATGGATGACCTCGTGGCCGTAAGTAGCCAGCTGCGCCAGGCCGGTATTTCGACCTGTATCGACATGGTGCTGAACCACACCGCCAAGGAACATGACTGGGCGATCAAGGCCCGGGCGGGGGACCCGTTCTATCAGGCGTTCTACCTGATGTATGCCACGGACGAGACGCCGAAAGCCTATGAAAAGACCCTGCTTGAGGTATTCCCCAATCAGGCGCCGGGCAATTTTACCTGGTATCCTGACATTCAAAAATGGGTCTGGACCACGTTCAACGAATATCAATGGGACCTGAACTGGGCCAATCCAGAGGTGTTCCTGGCCATAGTGGACACGATCCTGCATCTGGCGGGTAAAGGGGTCGAGATTTTCCGGCTTGATGCTGTGGCCTTCATGTGGAAACAGCTGGGGACGACCTGCCAGAACTTGCCGCAAGTGCATGATATCCTTCAGGCTTTGGTCCAGTCCACCCGCATCGCCGCACCGGGCATCATTCACAAGGCCGAGGCGATTGTCGGGCCGCATGAACTGGTGCCCTATCTGGGGACCGGCACCCATACCGGCAAAGTGGCCCATCTGGCCTATCACAACAGCCTGATGGTGCAATTCTGGTCGGCATTGGCGGCGCGCGACACGCGGCTGATGACCTATGTGCTGAAAACCCATTTCCCCGAGGGGTTCCGGCACGCCTGTTTTGCGACTTACATCCGCTGCCACGACGATATCGGCTGGGCGATTACCGAAGATGACACAGCCCGTATCCCGCCGATGACCGGACCGGGGCACCGTAAGTTTCTGGCCGACTTTTATAACGGCAGCTTTCCGGGCAGTTTCGCGGCAGGGGCCGACTTCCAGACCAACCCGGAAACCGGCGACCGGCGGACCAACGGCAGCTTTGCTGCATTGGCCGGGCTGGACCGGGCGGCCGGTCCTGGGGCCGTCGATCTGGCCATCGAGCGCATTTTGATGGGTCACGCGCTGATCGCTTCATTCGGCGGTATCCCGTTGATCTATATGGGCGACGAGATCGGGCAGCCCAATGATCACAGCTATCTGGACGATCCCGAACTGGCCGCCGATGGGCGCTGGATGCACCGCCCGCCGATGGATTGGGCGGCGGTCAAGAGTTTGAAACAGGGCAAAACCGCCGCCGCCCGTATCCATACCGGAACCCGCGCCATTCTGGCCGCGCGCAAGGCCACACCGCAATTGGCCAGCGATGTGCCGACCCGGATCGTCGATATCGGTCATCCGGGGCTTTTCATTTTCGAACGTAAATCCGATGGCAGACCGGTCATTTGCCTGTTCAACTTTACGGAAATCAACCAACAGGTCACGCCTTGGGTGCTGCGGCTCGATCCGGGCAGCGCTTATGCCGATATCCTGACCGGCGCCCCGCTGACCCTGAGCGACGGGATGATCACCGTGCCGCCCTATGGCCGCTTCTGGCTGCAGCCTGGCAGCTGAGCAGCCGCCCACATTTCCCCCTTTTCAAGCCACAGATTCCCGCCTATACGCGCGACTTCATCGGGCCGTACACCCTTGGAGGACGGCCCCTCTACTCAAAGGAAAAACTATGGCTGGTGAGATCCCTGATCTTCACGCCGTGGTACGGACGGGGACAGGCAAGGGGGCCGCCCGTCAAGCTCG
>JANOMH010000267.1:0-3121 GCA_031420215.1 Rhodobacterales bacterium
GATAGTGGTTGCTGTGGAGCCAGGTCCAGTGCCGCCCCCATTTGCGCCAGCATACGCGCATCGACAGCATCGGTTTTGGCGCGTGTTCCCTTCGACTGGGCAAAGCGCCGAGCTTGCAAAGGGTTCACTTTGACCAAAGGATATGCGTGGGCAAACTGCCGCTCAAAAGCTGCACAGCCCTCTGCCCGGGACGAAGATATCGGCAGACCATTGCGGTGCCGCCAGCCAAAGTTGGTCAGGTTGTCCATGTTATTCGCAAGATACGAGTAGAGTTCCCGGCAACGCGCTTGCACTCGCGCGGTCGCTTCGCGCACTGCAGGGTCATCCTTGAGCAGTCGCGCGCAGTCGACCATGAGGCATTGAACAAGTGTGCCGACCGTCTGGATCTTTCCGTGCCACAGTTACCATCGTAGCGATTCCGCCGGGCGCTTGAAAAGCTCCGGCAAACCGGGGAAGTTTTCGGCTTGCAGCAGACACTTCACGGCGTTTTCGACGTGCTGGACGCGCATCGAGATATGCCACCAGTCGAGTATGTGGCGTATCGGCTGCCCAACAGCACTGAGCACAAGATTTGGCAGTGCCGGTTCCCCGCCCGAGATGACGGTGACCGAGCGCTTGCCGTCCCATCCAAGGGCGTGGAGATCCTGGCGAAGCTGCGTGGCTGCTGAAACGGTCGCTTGCGGCACAAGCCCGAAACGACGGCACATATTCGGGCTCTCGATCTTGCCAACCACAACATCGAGGTGTCGCCTCTGATATTCCGGTCGGCACCGGATATGGGCGCCGTCCAGAAACACAGTCAGCGGCGGCGACGTGGCATCTTGATCAAAGGCGGGGACGGCCTCGTCGCAGTCACTGACATCGTGGGCGATCTTGCCAAGGCGGTTGCGCAGCGTGGTGTTCATCTGCCGCGCGCATGGCAGAAACGTCTCCGGGATTCGCGCGGCTTCGCGGAATGAATGGCGTGCCCGGAGTTTTGCCTGAAGACGCTGCAATTCCGGGGCTGATCGATGCGGAAACAAATCTGTGAGCGGCGATAGCGGTCCGCCCGCAATAGCCTCCGATTTGGCGTTGCAGGCACACCGGCGAATGCGCGGCGTCACGCCGTGGAACCGGCCGAACAGCGTGTCGAGAACCCTTGGCCGATAGTCATGGATGGCCCTGATCTTGGTGCAGTCAGGGCAGATCCGGCTCGCCGCTGAGATCTCCTTGATCTGATCAAGAAGTATGGCGGTCTGCAACTGCGCAAGCAGCGTTCTCACATCCTCCAGCAGGAGACCGATTTCCCCGGGCTGAGCTTGCCCATACGGGCGGGACAAGTGGCCGGGATGATGCGTTTTTGGGGTTCCGTTTTCAAAGATTGTTTCGACGGTTATCCGTACATCCATGGTGGTTTCCCTAACAGTGAAACCACCATCGAAGCCGATGACCTCCAAGAGTTGCCCACTCCCGGCCGACCATCGTTTATAGCTCGAACAACGCGCCAGTGCAGTCAGACTTGAACCAACAAAATCACATCATGACGGACAGCTTTTGGCTGGGCGGGCAGAGACTTGTCACAGAGCCGGTTTTGGGAGTGTAGCTCCGCGCCTGGACGGTTTGTGCAAATGACAGCCCTGACAGCATGCCCTGAAGCATGCGCAATGACCAGTAATGGCCGACCAATGCAATGTCCGTTTCCGGCTTTGCGACTTGCCCGAGCCTTTCGACGAAGGGGAGCAGTCGTGTCCAGACGTTAAGCAGGCTTTCGCCGCCGGGAAGCGGCTCGGTGTGGTGCCGTTTGCGCAGATCAAGGGCGTAGTCGTCTTTGCGCGCGTTCTCGAGGTGACCAAAATCAATCTCGATCACGGCGGGCACAATCTCAACTGGCAACCCGCCTGCCACGGCCAGTGGCCGGGCGGTGCGGATGGCGCGCTGCAACGGGCTGGCAAAGATGTGCGAGATTGGCCTGCCCGCCAGAAGTGGCACCAGTGCTTCGGCCTGCGCCCGGCCTGTGGCATTCAGTGGCAGGTCCTGACGACCCATATAGTGATTGCCGTTGCCGTCCGTTTCGCCATGGCGGATCAGGTGGATCATGGTCAGGCCAACCCGTCATAAAGCGTCGCAAGGCGTGCGGCGGCGGCGGGCCAGCTAAAGGCCAGATGCCGCCGCTTGCCTGCTGCAGACGCCTTTGCCCGCGCCCCGGGGTCAAAGGCAAGGATCGCTTCGGCCAGCGCTATGGGGTCGCCGGGCGGCACAAGCTGGGCGGCACCGCCCGTCACCTCGGCAATTGCGCCGACGTTGGTCGCAATAATCGGCAGTCCGGCTGCCATTGCTTCCACCAGCATCAGACCAAAGCCTTCCCACCGGGACGGTGCTGCCAGAATGTCCAGCGCGGCATAGGCCGGGGCGATGTCGGACATGTGGCCAAGGAACCGGATACGATCCGCTAAGCCTTTGGCAGTGATCCGGGCGCTAAGCCGGGCGTGGAGTGCCGTATCTTCCGTGGCGCCGATCATCAGGACCACGGCCTCGGGTCTATGTTTGCAAAGGATAAGGGCCGCTTCGACCAGATCTTCCTGACCCTTCTGCCTGCAGACCCGGCCGATCAGCCCGATGGCCAGATCAGGCGGCGCAAGCCCCAGCTGTCGCCGCGCGGTCTGACGGTCCAGCGGGCGCACTTTGTCCGCCGCCACACCGTTCGGGATGACCGTGATCCGGTCAGCCTCCAGCCCCAGCGCCTGCCCAACATGATCGCGCACCGATCCAGATACCGCCACCATCGCATCTGTTACCTGCACCAGCTGGCGTTCGAGCAACAGCGCGGCAGAGCCCGGCGGCCACTTGTCGTCATATTGGTTGTGATACTGCGCCACGATCCGCAGGCCCGAGGGGCGGCAGATCGCCCCGGCCATACGGGCGTAAAGGTTAGGTCGGAACGAATGGCTGTGCAGGATCTGCATGCGCTCTGTCGTCAGCCATTCCGTCAGCTCTGCCACAGCGCCGATCTTGCCATCGGGCGAATGCGACACGGTGACGGGCACGTCAGTATGCCCGAACCGGACCGACTGCGCGTGGTCTTCGGTGGGGCTTTCACCGGGCTTCAGCACGAAAAGATGGGGGGTGTACCGGTCGCGCGGCA
>JANOMH010000268.1:0-19053 GCA_031420215.1 Rhodobacterales bacterium
CATTTGGACGACACCAATCCGCGCGCCGCTGCATTGATGGCTTACAATGCCAGTGCGGTCGATTGGGAGGGTCGGGCGGCGGGGACATTTGATCAGGGTGAGGTTATCTTTGGCACACCCGGCGATGATCAGGTGCAAGGCACGCCCCAGGAGGACATCATGATCGGGCTTGATGGGGACGATAGTTTCGCGGTTCACGGGGCAGATCGGGTTAATGGTGGCGAAGGGTTTGATCTGGCGATTATTCCCGGCCTGCCCACAGATTACACACTGGTCTGGGAGGGCGAGCAGATTGTCGCCACCGGCCCCGAGGGGCGGATTACCATGTTCGGGATCGACGGGATTTCATTCACCGAATTGCCGGGTAGCCTGTCGATGCCTGAACCGCAGGCGCAATAAATGTCAGCCCAAAATCTCGCGGATCAGGGTTTCAGCGCCCAACCCGGCATGAAAATGGCTCACAATCCGGGCACGCCCGGCCTGACCCAAGGCAATCGCACGGGCCGGATCGCGGGTCAGCTGCAAGATTGCGCTGGCCAGCAGGGCCGGGTCTTTGGGCGGCACCAAAATCCCGTCCACCCCATCAGTGATCAGTTCGGCCACGCCACCCGCCGCAGTGCCAATCGTCGGCACCTCGCAACTCATCGCCTCCATCAGCGCCACACCCAGCGGTTCGTGCCAACTGGCCAGCACAAAGATATGGGCGGCGAGCAAGCGCTGTTTGACGGCATCTGCGTCAATCGCGCCCAACAGGTGGACATGGCTATCAAGGCCCAATTCGGCAATCCGCGCCTCCAACACCCGACGATAGCCGGTGCCCCCGGCGTCATCCTCGCCCGCGATATCCAGCGTGACAGGCTGCCCCTGATCGATCAGCGACCGGACCGCAGCCATAAGGTCCTGATGGCCTTTGACGATGTTCAGGCGGCCACAGGTAAACAGGCGCAGGGTTTTGCCGGGATCGTAGGGGACATAGGGCGCGTCGCGGCGCAAAGTGTCTGTATCCACGCCCATCGGTTGGATGATCAACCGGTCCGGCAGGTCGCCCCCCAGTTCAGCCCTGACCTCGGCCAGCAACTTTTCCGTGATGATCGTCGCAAACCGCGCCCCGCGCCATTTGAACCGCTGGCCGGTGCCGTAATCGGACAAGGGCCCATGCAGGGTCAGGCTGTAGTCTGGCCCGCCAAGCCGCTGCGCCATTGCGGCAATCAGGGCGGCGCGCCCGCAGGAATGCACATGGACATGGGCAATGCCTTCGGCCCGGCAGGCAGCAACCAGTTGCCGCGCGGCGGACAGCGACAGCAGGATGTCCTTGGCAGATGCTTGACCCCAGGGTGCGGCAGTCAGCGCAGTAAAGGCCGCCAAGGGCTTGATCTTCCCCAGATAGCTCGTCTGCGCCATCGCCTCTGCCGACCAATCGTGGGCAATCAGCCCCTGCGGTGGGGGTCTGGTGCTGAAAATCCGCACCTGCCCCCCCCGCTTTTCAATCTCGGCAATCTCGCGCCAGAAAAAGATATGGGTCTGGCCGGGGAATTGCGGCACCAGATAGCCGATTTTACGGGGCTTGAACTCTGCGGTCGGCACGATCGGGCATATCCTTTGGGCGCAATAGGCATAGACGGGCGCAACTTGAAAGTTTTCTGCGGCCGGGTCAAAGGCATAACATGCTCAGCGTGATCATCCCTGCGAATAATGAGGCGGCCCTGATCGGGCGCTGTCTGACCGGCGTGCTGGCCTCGACCGGGGCAGAGCCAGTGCAGGTCATTGTTGCAGCCAATGGTTGTACCGACCAAACTGCGGCTATCGCGCAGGGGTTTGTAATGCAAGCAAAGGCGCGGGGTTGGCAGATGCAGGTTCTGGACCTGCCCGACGGCGGCAAGCCCGGGGCGCTGAATGCCGCTGATGCAGTGGCGACCTACCCGGCGCGAGCCTATCTTGATGCGGATGTGACGGTCAGCCCCGAGTTGTTGGCCCAAGCGATCAAGGCATTGACCAACGAGACTGCCACCTATGTCAGCGGCCAAATCCGGATTACTGGCCAAAGCCGTGTCAGCCGCGCCTATGCCGCGATCTGGGCGCAGGTGCCGTTCATGCGGCAAGGTGTTCCGGGATGTGGGTTCTTTGCAGTGAATGGAACGGGACGAAGCCGTTGGGGCGCCTTCCCGCCGATCATATCAGATGACACCTTTGTCCGGCTGCAATTCCAACCCTCTGAACGGGTTTTGGTCGCGGCCAGCTATGACTGGCCGATTGCCGAGGGGTTTGCAAATCTGGTCAGGGTCCGGCGCAGACAGGATGCCGGGGTTGCGCAAGTTGCGGCACTTTACCCTAAAATCCTGGCGAACGACGGCACCCCTGCGTTGGGCAAAAACGGCCTGCTGGAACTCGCCCTGTCCAACCCGGCCGCGTTCCTGATTTATGCAGGCGTGGCATTACGGGTGCGACTAACCCCCGGCGGCACGGAATGGAGCCGGGGCCGATGACCGCAGGCGCGATCAGGGGCACATTGATGCAGCGGGCGATGCGGTCGTCTGCAATCACTGTATTGGGCTTTGGCGCGAGCCAGATCATCCGCCTTGCCTCAAACCTGATCCTGACCCGGCTGCTGTACCCCGAGGCGTTCGGGATGATGGCCATGGTGTCGGTCTTTCTGATGGGGCTGGCGATGTTTTCGGATGTCGGCGTTGGCCCCGCGATTATGAGCAGCAAGCGTGGCGACGACCCCGAATTTCTAAACACCGCCTGGACAATTCAGATCATCCGGGGTCTGTCGCTCTGGGTTGTGGCCTGCGCATTTACCTATCCGATATCCCTGTATTACGGCGAGCCGGACCTGATTTACTACCTTCCCGTCGCCGCCCTGACCTTGCTGATCAACGGGTTCAACCCCACAAGGCTGGAAACCGCGAACCGGCATATGCAGGCGGGCCGTGTGACCCTGATCGAAGTGGCAACACAAATCGTCGGGATTATTGGCGCAGTGTTGTTTGCCTGGATGCTGCAATCGGTCTGGGCCTTGGTGATCAGCGGAATCGTCGCGGCATTGGCCCATCTGGCGATGCTCAACCTGTCCCTGCCCGGTGCGGCAAATCGCCTGCGCTGGGAAAAACCGGCGGCAGATGAACTGATCCACTTCGGCAAATGGATATTCCTCTCAACGGTCTGCGGTTTTGCCATCGGGCAAGCGGACAAGGTGATTATTGGCGGATATCTGGGTCTTGCCGATTTTGGTCTTTATAACATCGCGTTCTTTCTGGCCTCGTTTCCGTTCATGCTCGGCGGCATGGTGATGCGCCGGCTGCTGATCCCGATCTACCGCGAAAGCCCGCCTGCGGCCTCTGCTGCCAACTTTGCCAGACTGCGCAAGATGCGGCTGGCGGCAACTGGCGCGCTGTCGGTGATGACCGTGATTCTGGCGTTCAGCGGGGTCTGGCTGGTGCAACTGATGTATGACGACCGCTACCTGCTGGCGGGCGGGATTGTGGTGCTGATAGCGGCGCTGCAAATGCCCGCGCTGATCCTCATGACTTGTGATCAGGCCGCACTTGCCATGGGCGATTCACGCCGGTTTTTTGTGCTGACTTTGGTTCGGGCCGGTTTGGTGGTTGCCGGAATGCTGATTGGCTTGCAAACTGCCGGGCTGATTGGTGCATTGGTCGGGCAGGGGCTGGCCAATATCGCGGCCTATCCGGTGCTGATTTGGCTGATAGCAAGGCATGGCGCGTGGGATCCGCAGATTGACGCGGGCTTTGCGACTTTTGGCCTGCTGTTCGGGGCGCTGGCCTTGTGGTTGAATTGGGATGCGGTGTCAGCCCTGGCTGCGCTGCAAGCTGGCTAGTCAAGTGGTAAGGGTCAGGGGAGTATTTGTTCATGAACGCCCCAAAAAGACCGCAAAGCAGGGGCAGGGACAATTGGGATGTTTGGTCGTAGGTCATGGATGAAACAGGGCAAAATCCGTTGGTGAATGATACCGATATTGCAATCATCGGGATGGCCGCACATCTGCCGGGCGCGCCGTCAATTGACAGCTATTGGACCAATCTGCGCGATGGCGTGGAATCGATCCGCAACCTGACGGCGGCCGAATTGCTGGCCGCGGGCGAGGCCCCGCATATGCTGGCGCGCCCGGACTATGTGCCGGCAGCGGCTGTGCTGGAGGGGTTTGACACCTTTGACGCCGAATTCTTTGGCTTTTCTCCCAAAGAGGCTGCGATCATGGACCCCCAACACCGCCAGTTCCTTGAGGTGGTTTGGGAGGCGTTGGAAAATGCCGGTCATCCGCCCGAACATTTTGACGGCCCGGTGGGCGTGTTTGCAGGCTGCGGCATGGGCAGCTATTTCTATTTCAACCTGTGCTCCAACCCCGATCTGGTTGAAAATACAGGCATGTTCCTGTTGCGCCATACTGGCAATGACAAGGATTTCCTGTCAACCCGCGCGTCCTTTATCCTCGACCTCAAAGGGCCAAGCGTCAATGTTCAGACCGCCTGTTCCACATCGCTGGTCGCCACACATATGGCTTGCCAATCCCTGTTAAACGGTGAATGCGACATGGCTTTGGCGGGCGGCGTCACCATCGAATTGCCACACGCGCGGGGCTATCTGTACAAAGAGGGCGAGATTCTGTCGCCTGACGGCCATTGCCATGCCTTTGACCACCGGGCGCAAGGCACCGTCTTTGGCTCTGGTGCCGGGGCCGTGGTGTTGCGCCGTCTGGCCGATGCGGTGGCTGATGGCGACCATATCTGGGCGGTGATCAAAGGGTCAGCGATCAACAATGACGGGGCGTCCAAGGCGGGTTATCTGGCCCCATCGGTCGATGGGCAGGCCGCCGCGATTGCCGAGGCGCAGGCCGTTGCAGGCGTAACCGCCGACACCATCGACTATGTCGAATGCCATGGCACCGGCACCTATCTGGGTGATCCGATCGAGGTTGCCGCTTTGACCGATGCATTCCGGCGCACCACGGATGCGGTGGATTTCTGCCGCATTGGGTCTGTGAAAACCAATATCGGGCATACCGATACCGCCGCTGGCGTGGCGTCGCTGATCAAAACCTCGCTGGCCCTACACCATGGGCAGATGCCGCCTTCGCTGGGCTACGAAAAACCCAATCCGGTGATCGGGTTCGAAGGCTCGCCATTCCGGGTGAATGACTGCCTGACCGCTTGGCCCAGCCGTGCGCATCCGCCCCGCGCAGGGGTCAATTCGCTGGGTGTTGGGGGTACGAACGCGCATGTGGTGCTGGAAAAAGCGCCGGTGCGGGCCGCGTCACAGGCGTCCGACTGGCCGTTTCAAATCCTGGTCATTTCCGCCCGTTCAAAAGTTGCTTTGGACGCCAATTCTGCTGCTTTGGCCGCCCATCTGCTGGCCAACCCCGATCAACCGCTTGCTGACGTAGCTTACACCCTGCGGCAGGGCCGCCGCGCGTTCGATAAACGCCGGGTAATTGTGGCGGAAAGCCATGCCGAAGCCGCCAAACTACTGACCGAAAACGACCCGCGCCGGGTGTTCAGCCATACCGTGGTCGACGACAAACCCGAAGTCGTTTTCATGTTCCCCGGTGGCGGCGCCCAATACGCGGGCATGGCGCGGGATTTGTACGAGACCGAGCCGGTTTTTGCCGATTGGATGGATCAGGGGCTGGCGATCCTGCAACCGAAACTGGACTACGATGTGCGGGCCGTCTGGTTGCCCGAACCCGGCGACGAAACGACCGCAAGCGAACGGCTGAAGACCCCCTCGGTCCAGCTGCCGCTGATCATGATCGTCGAATATGCGCTGGCGCAATTGTGGATGTCTTGGGGGGTGCGGCCTGCGGCGCTGATCGGCCATTCGATGGGTGAAAACACCGCCGCTTGTCTGGCGGGCGTGATGTCGTTCAGCGATTGCATCGGCTTGGTGCATCTGCGCGGGCAGCTCTTTGACACGGTGCCTGCGGGTGGAATGCTGTCGGTGGCTTTGCCTGCCGCCACGTTGCAAACCCATCTTGGCCCCGACCTTGACCTTGCCGCCGTCAACGCCCCAAACCTGTCAGTGGCGACCGGGCCGCAGGCGGCGTTGGATGCGCTGGAAACCCGGCTGAAGGCGCTGGATATCGACTGCCAGCGCATCCCGATCAACATCGCGGCGCATTCCCGGATGCTGGAACCAATACTTGCCCGCTTTGGCGCTTATCTGCGGTCCACCCCCCTGAACCCGCCGCAAATCCCGATCATTTCGAACCGGACCGGGATCACGCTGACCGCTGCCCAAGCCACCGATCCCGACTATTGGGTCGGACACCTGCGCAACACAGTGAATTTCGCCGACGGGTTGACCGAACTGGCCAAAAACCCCGCCCGGATTTACATTGAGGTCGGGCCGGGCAAAGCCTTGTCATCCTTGGCCGGACAGCACGATAAGGTTACTGCAAACCAAGTCATCGGCACACTGCGCCACCCCAATGACGCCATCGCCGACGACACCTATTTCGCCGCGATGCTGGGCCGGGTCTGGGCGACCGGGGGCACATTCGACTGGGGCCAAATCTGGGGCACAGCTCGGCGCAACCGGGTGGTTCTGCCGACCTATGCCTTTCAAAGATCATCTTATTTCATTCAGCCCGGCATGGTTCAGGCCCCGGCCAACGACTGGTTGCTGCGCACCGACACCCTGACCGACTGGGGCTATAAACCCGTCTGGACCCCGCAATATGCAGCCTGTGACGTGGAAGTGACCGGCGATCTATCGGACGTTCCAGCGCAGACCTGGCTGATCTTTGAGGATGAGGCCGGGATGCTGGCGCCGCTGTCCGCCCGGCTGCGCAAAGCGGGGCATCAGGTGGTCACAGTCCGCCCTGGCGATACTTTCGCCCGCACCAAAACCGGCTATATCATCGCCCCCGAACGGGGTCGCGAAAGTTATGACCTGCTGATCCGCGATCTGGCCAGCACCGGACACTTGCCCAGCCGCATCGTCCATGGCTGGCTTGTCACCCAAGGTGAAACCTTTCGCCCCGGCAGCAGCTTTTTCCACCGCACACAGGAACAAGGGTTCTGGAGCCTGCTGTTTCTGGCCCAAGCCCTTGCCGACGAGGGAATAGGCGGCCCATTGCATCTGAACATCCTGACCTCGGACGCCATGCAGGTCCGGACCGAACCATTGCGCTATCCCGAAAAGGCCACCATCATCGGCCCGGCACGGGTGATCCCGCATGAATTTCCGGGGGTGACTGTATCGGTGCTGGACCTGTTGCCGAAACGAACCACGCCGGACCAGGTGCTGGAGGAAATCCTCGCCACCCCGGCCAATGGCACCGCCGCCTTGCGCGACGGCAAGCGCTTTGCACTTGGTTGCAAGCAAATGGCTTTGGCCGAAGTCCATGGGGTCACGTTCAAAGACAAAGGCACCTATCTGATCACCGGCGGCTTTGGCGGCATCGGGCTGACCATTGCCGAGGCGCTCATGACCAAATTCGGGGCCAACATCATCCTGATCGCCCGGCAAGCCTTGCCGCCGCGCGAAACATGGACGGCGGAATGCAAACGGCGCGCCCCGACTGACCCTATCGTTTTGCGGATCCGTGCAATGCAACGATTGCAGGCGGTGGGGAATATCCTGACCATCGCCGCCGATGTCAGCAATGTGGAGGAAATGCGCGCCGCGATAGCCACCGCCACCGCCCGGTTCGGGCCGATCAATGGTGTGATCCATGCGGCAGGTGTGGTCGATGATGCGCCGATGCTGACCAAGCAGCCGATGGCGATCGAGGATGTGTTTACCCCGAAAATCCACGGCACTCAGGTGCTTGACGCGCTGTTCCCCGATGGCAGCCTTGATCTTATGGCGCTGTTTTCATCCACCAGCACACTGACCGCCCCTGCAGGGCAGGTCGACTATGTGGCGGCGAATGAGTATCTGAACGCCTTTGCCAAATCCCGTGCCGGGGGAAAAACTAAAGTTGTGGCCATCAATTGGGGGCTATGGGCCGAGGTGGGCATGGCCGCGACCGCCATGCAAACCCGCACCGGCCTTGGCCCTGCCCCGGTGGAACCCGCAGGCCAGCCGATGCTGGACAGCGCTACCTTTGACGCCGCTGGCAACCGGCTTTTCACCGCGACCTATACGGCCCCAGACCGCTGGTTCCTGAATGAACACCGCACCAAAGCGGGCGATGCGCTAATGCCCGGCACCGGCTATCTGGAACTGGTGGCCGAAGCATTGGCCGCCCAACACGAAACCGGCCCATTTGAAATCCGCGATCTCGCTTTCCTGCGGCCGCTGCGGGTTGATGGCCAACCAACGCTGATGACCCTGCACCTGCCGCGCAGCGAAACCGGCTATGGGTTCAGTGTGGAAACAGCAGGCGAGGTCAATGCCGAGGCCGAGGTCAGCTTGCTGCCCATGCCTGTACCCAAACCGCTGGACCTGCCCGCGATCATGGCGCGTCTGCCCGCCTTTGCCGCGATGACTGCCTCGCCGCAAGAGGCGCATCTGAAGTTCGGGCCGCGCTGGCGCACCCTAACCGAAGTCGCGCGCCGCGCAGAGGAGGGGCTCGCCCGCTTGCAACTGCCGCCCCAAGGTGCGGAAAACATGGACCTGCACCCCGGCCTGATGGACCTTGCCACCGGCTGGGCGATGGGCCTGATCGCGGGTTACACGCCGTCGCATCTGTGGGTGCCGGTGTCCTATGCTTCGGTGAAAGTCTACAAACCCCTGCCCGCCGAGATTCTGTCCTGGGTGCGCAATGCCGGGCCTAACCGGGCCGATGGGCAAACCGCCAGCTTTGACATCACCATTTGTGCCCCGGACGGCACCATCTGCGTTGACATCAGCGCGTTTACTATCCGCAGATTGGAAGGGGCGATCCGTTTTGCGGCGGCTCCGGCCATAATCGCAAAACCAGCCATCCGGCCCCTGTCCGCCGCCGAGGAACGGCTGCGCCATAATCTGACCCAAGGGATCAGGCCTGCCGAGGGTGTCGAGGTGTTCTTGCGCGCGCTGGATGCCGGGCAAAGCCAAGTCATTGTCTCGTCACTCGACCTGAGCGCCCTCGTGGCACAGGCTGCCGCCACTGAAACCGCCAAAACCGACCAAAGCTTTGACCGCCCGCAGCTTGACAGCGACTATGTCGCCCCGGCCAATGATATCGAGCGAAAACTGGCCGGGTTCTGGCAGGATTTGCTGGGCGTTTCCCAGGTCGGGGCCGATGACAGCTTTTTCGATCTGGGCGGTCATTCCCTGATCGCGGTCCGGCTGTTTGCCATGGTCAAAAAGGCCTATGCCATTGATTTCCCGATCTCGATCCTGTTTGAGGCACCCACAATCCGGTCTTGCGCGGCCCTGATCGCGGCCCAAGGGGTTCCAACTGAGGCCGGGGTTGACCCTGTGGCAATCGCCAAACCCGCCGCCCGCCGCTTTACCCATCTGGTGCCGATGCATCAGGGCGAAGGCGGGCGCAAAACCCCGTTCTTCCTTGTCGCAGGCATGTTCGGCAATGTGCTGAACCTGCGTCATCTGGCGCATCTATTGGGCACCGACCGGCCGTTTTATGGGCTACAGGCGCGCGGGCTTTATGGTGACGAAGCACCGCACAGCGACCTAGCCCAAGCCGCCAAAGATTATATCGCCGAGATCAAGGCCGTGCAGCCGCATGGCCCCTATATGCTGGGTGGTTTTTCCGGTGGCGGGATCACAGCGCTTGAAATTGCACTGCAATTGACGGCGCTGGGCGATGATGTCGCTTCGCTGGTGATGCTGGACACCCCCTTGCCGATCCGTCGCCCGCTGACCCGGGCGGACCGGATTGCCATTCAGAAACAGGAATTCCGGGCTGGTGGCATCGGCTATCCGCTGCGCTGGCTGTCCCGCCGGATCAAATGGGAGTTTGAAAAGCGGAAGCCCAAAACCGAGACTGAAACCGACGCGCCGCAGTTCCACAATGCAGCAATTGAAGCGGCCTTCATGGCCTCGGTCACGACCTATGACCTGCAACCATGGGTCGGCCCGCTGGCCCTGTTCCGCCCCGCCTTGGTCGGTAATTGGCAAGTAGCACCGGGGCGTTGGGTCAGTAGCGAGCGGGCTTATGTGACGCATGACAACGATTGGACGGCCTTTGCGCCAAAGGTCGAGGTGTTCGAAGTGCCGGGCAATCACGACAGCATGGTGCTGGAGCCGAATGTGCGGGTGCTCGCCGCCCGGATCAAACGGGTGATCGAGGCGGCAGAGCGGGGTAAACCTGCCGCATGGCCAATGGCCGAGGCAGCAGAGTAGATGGCCACCGTTCTGACCGTGATCCTGAACTACAAAACCGCGGATATGACCGTGCTTGCGGTCCAGGCGGCCTTGCGTGAAATGGCTGGGATCGCGGGAGAGGTTGTGGTCGTCGACAATGACTCTCAGGACGGATCTTATGAGCAGCTGACGGCACAGGTTCCGCCCGGCGTCCGCGTCATTCAATCTGGCCGTAACGGCGGTTTTGGGGCGGGCAATAATGTGGGGATCAGGGCGGGGCTGGCTGATGGGTCGCGCCCGGATTACATTTACGTGCTGAACTCTGATGCTTTTCCCGACGCCGGTGCCATCCGTCACCTATTGGAAACGCTTGAAAAAATCTCTGATGCGGCCTTTGCGGGCAGCTATATCCATGGCGATGACGGCGCGCCGCATCTGACCACTTTTCGCTTCCCCTCCATCGCTTCGGAATTTGAGGGGGCGGTTCGGTTCGGCCCGATCAGCCGGCTTTTGGCAAACCGCGCTGTGCCCGTGCCGATCCCAGTGACCACGACCGAGGTGGACTGGCTGGCGGGCGCCAGCATGCTGATGCGGCGGTCGGTTCTGGACCAGATCGGCCTGTTTGACGAAGAATTCTTTCTGTATTTCGAAGAAACCGACCTGTGCTTGCGCGCGCAAAGGGCCGGGTTCAAGACCATATTCGTGCGCCAAAGCGAAGTGACCCATATCGGATCGGTGTCAACCGGGATGAAGGAATGGACCCGCGTCCCCGGCTATTGGTTCGCCTCGCGTCGGCATTATTTCCGCAAGAACCATGGGGCGGTTTATGCCTTGGCTGCGACTTTAGCCCATGTTGCTGGCGGCCTGCTGCACAAATTGCGCTGCGGTCTGAGTGGCAAAAAACCCGCCGACCCGCCGCATTTCCTGCGAACGTTGGTCTTGCATGACCTCGGCTTGCAGCCAAAATCCGCACCCCGCCAAACCGCGGCACCTCAAAAGCTGACAGGAACGCCCTGATGCCTGCATTTACCGCCCTACTGATTGGTCATGAATCGCTGGCCCTGCACTGTGGCCAGATGTTGCTGGACGCGGGGCATTCCATCGTAGCCGTGGTCACCCGCAATCCCGATGTGGCTGCTTGGGCGCAGTCGGTCGGCGTGGATGTGCAACAACCGGGCGCGGACCTGAGCACCTGTCAGTTCGACTGGCTGCTGAGCATTGCCAACCTCGACATCATCCCGCGAACCCTTTTGGCACAGGCCGCCAAGGGCGCGGTCAATTTTCACGACGGCCCCTTGCCACGCTATGCGGGCCTGAATGCCCCGGTCTGGGCCATATTGAACCGCGAGGCGCAGCACGGGATTACCTGGCATTTCATCGAAAATGGCATCGACGAAGGCGATATCATCGAACAGGTGCTGTTCGACATCGCCCCCGGCGAAACCGCGCTGTCGCTGAATACCAAATGCTATGCCGCAGCGATGGACAGTTTTCCAAACGTGATCAGCGGCCTGGCTGCAACCCCGCAGCGCATGGCCCAGGACCTGAGCCAGCGCAGCTATTTCGCCCGTGACCGGCGCCCTGATGGCCGGATTGACCTGACCCAATCCGCCGGGGCCATTTTGGCGCTGATCCGGGCGCTGGATCACGGCGATTACTGGAACCCGCTGACCTGTGCTAAAGTGCTGATTGGCGGTCAAATTGTTCTGGTCGGCGCGGCGGGTATGGCCGAAGGGCCATTTGCCCCGGCTGGCACGGTTCTGGCTGTGACCCTCAATCAAATCACCGTGGCGACCGGTTCCGAACCCATCACTCTGTCCCGGTTGCGCCATCCATCGGGCGCGCTGTTTGATTCCAGTGTGGTCAAACAAGGCACGATGCTTGCCGCCATCACTGCACCTATGCCCACCGCTGACGTGGTCAAGTCCGAGGCCCATTGGCGCAAACGCCTTGACGGTCTGATCCCCGCGACTATGAACTTGTCCGGGCAGGGTGGCACCAGCCGGACGGTTACAATCCCTGCGGGTTTGACCGAGGTGCAGATCTTTACCGCCTTTGCCGCGCTCATCCGGCCAATGGGCGATAACTCGGCGATTGATCTGGCTTGGGCCACTGGCACCGAAAATCCATTGATCAGCCCATGGGTCCCGGTCCGGTTTGACGGTACGGACCTGTCGCCCGAAATTGCCACAGCCCGTGCCAAGGGCCCCTTTGCGATTGACCTACCCGCGCGGCTGCCGGGGCACAAGGCGCTGACACAGCCGCAAGTTGGCCTGACCGACGGCGAAAAACCACTGCTCGGAACCGCCCTCACCCTGTCGGTGACAGCACAGGGGGCTACGCTGATCGCCGACCCGACCCGATTGTCGGCGCAAGCGCTGGATCTGATCGCCGCACGGCTTGACCATATTTTGGCCCATCCCGGTGCAACCCTGCCGCCAGCTGAACTTGCCCAAATCACATTGGGTTGGAATGCCACTGCTACGGATTACGACCAGGCCCAGTGCATCCATGAACAGTTTGAGGCGCAAGCGACTCGCACCCCCGCAGCGATGGCCCTGCATTTTGAAGGGCAATCGTTCAGCTATGCCCAGCTGAATGCCCGCGCCAACAAGGTGGCCCATGCTTTGCGCCAATTGGGCGTTGGTCCCGGCAGATTGGTCGGGCTCTATGTCCGCCGCTCGGCCGAGCTGCTGATCGGGGCGCTGGCGATCCAAAAGGCCGGGGGGGCCTATGTGCCGCTTGACCCGGCTTATCCGGCTGACCGGATTGCACTGTATATCGAGGATTCGGGCTGCCCGGTCATTCTGACCCTGTCCGATATGGTCGCAAACCTGCCCGCGCATACGGCGCAAATCCTGACCTTTGATGATCCGCTGGTCAGCGCCGCCGCAGAGCTTAACCCGCAAAGCGGCGTCAAACCCACTGATCTGGCCTATCTGATCTATACCTCGGGCTCGACCGGGCGGCCCAAGGGGGTGATGATTGAACATCGCAACGTGTCGAACTTTTTCACCGGGATGGACGCGCGGATTTCACATAATCCCCCCGGCATCTGGCTGGCGGTGACCAGCCTGTCGTTTGATATTTCGGTGCTGGAACTGTTCTGGACCCTCGCGCGGGGGTTCACTGTGGTCATGTCGGGCGATGACAGCCGCGCACTGGTGTCGTCCGGCACCAATGCCAGCACCGGCAAAGGCATGGAATTCAGCCTGTTTTATTGGGGCAATGACGATGGCGTGGGTCGGGACAAATACAAACTGCTGCTGGAAGGCGCGAAATTCGCTGACCAGAACGGGTTTGTCGCGGTCTGGACCCCCGAGCGGCATTTCCACGCTTTTGGCGGCCCCTATCCGAACCCATCGGTCACTGGGGCAGCAGTGGCTGCGGTGACCCAAAATCTGGCCGTGCGCGCAGGTAGCTGTGTCGCCCCGCTGCACCATACCGCACGGATTGCCGAGGAATGGGCAGTGATCGACAACCTGACTGGCGGCAAGGTCGGCCTTGCGATTGCATCCGGCTGGCAACCCGATGATTTCGTATTGCGGCCGGAACACTCCCCGCCCGCCAACAAACCCGCGATGTTTCAGGCGATCAAGGACTTGCGCAAGCTGTGGGCCGGCGAAGCGGTCGAATTTCCAACCGCCAAAGGGACCATGTTCCCGGTCATCACCCAACCCCGCCCGGTGTCCAAACACCTGCCGATCTGGGTCACCACCGCTGGCAACCCCGAGACCTGGCGCGAGGCCGGGTCGATTGGTGCCAATGTGCTGACCCATTTGTTGGGGCAATCGGTGGCCGAAGTGGCGGGCAAGATCACGATCTATCACGCGGCATTGCGCGCCGCCGGGCATGACCCCGCAGACCACAAAGTCACCCTGATGTTGCACACATATCTGGCCGACAGCCGGGATCAGGCGCGCAATATCGCCCGCGAGCCGATGAAGGATTACCTGCGATCCGCCGCTGCATTGATCAAAAACTATGCCTGGGCATTCCCCGCGTTCAAGAAACCCGTGGGTGCAGCGACCGCGATGGATATCGATCTTGGGTCGCTGGCGCCGGAGGAACTCGAAGGTATTCTCGATTTCGCATTTCTGCGGTATTTTGACGAATCCGGGTTATTTGGCACCGTGCAGGATGCGGTCTTGCGCATCGAACAGCTCAAAGCGATTGGTGTCGACGAAGTGGCCTGCCTGATCGACTACGGTATCCCGGTGGCGACCGTGCTGGAGGGATTGCAACCGCTGGCGCAAGTCTTGCGCCAAACCAACCAGACCGCAGCGGATGACGATTATTCCATCGCCGCCCAGATCATCCGGCACAAAGTCACCCATCTGCAATGCACCCCCTCGATGGCGCGGATGTTGGTCACCAATGACGGCTCGCGCGCGGCCCTTGCCGGTCTGCAAAACCTGATGATCGGGGGCGAAGCACTGCCCGGTGCTCTTGTCGCCGACCTGAACGCCGCGACCGGGGCCAAAATCGAAAACATGTATGGGCCGACCGAAACCACGATCTGGTCTACCACCCAGACCGCGACCCTGACCGACGGCATCACCGGGATCGGCACCCCGATTGCCAACACGCAGGTCTATGTCCTGGACGCGGCGCTGGCCCCCGTGCCGGTCGGTATGGCCGGCGAATTGTATGTTGGCGGTGCAGGCCTGGCGCGCGGCTATTGGCAGCGCGATGATCTGACGGCGGAACGGTTCCTGCCCAATCCCTTTGCCGCCGGGCGCATGTATCGCACCGGCGATCTGGTGCGCTGGCGGCCTGAAGGTGGTCTCGACTTTTTGGGCCGGGCGGATCATCAGGTCAAATTGCGCGGCTACCGGATTGAACTGGGCGAGATTGAGGCGGTGATCGACGCGATCCCAGGTATCCGTCAAGCCGTTGTTCTGGCGCGGGAAGATGTGCCGGGCCTGGTGCAACTGGTGGCCTATTTGACCGTAGATCAGCCAGTGACCGAAGCTGACTTGTCGGCCCGGCTGACTGCTGCCCTTCCCATCCATATGGTTCCGGCCCGGTTCGTCACGCTGAACGCTTTCGCGCTGACCCCGAACAAAAAGGTGGATCGCAACGCCTTGCCTGCGCCGATGGAGCGGCAGTCAGTCGCGGCTGCCCCAATCCCGTCTGGCACGACAGAGGCACAGATTGCGGCCATCTGGTCGCGGCTGTTGGGCGTCACCTCAATCACTTCCCGCGACAGTTTCTTTGAACTGGGCGGGCATTCCTTGTTGGCCGTGCAGGCGCATCGCGATATCCGTGACCAGCTGAATGCCCCGCAACTCAGCATCACCGATATTTTTCGCTATCCCACGTTGGGTGCGCTGGCCGCCAAACTGGACGCGGGCAAAGCCCCGGTCGCCGCTGCCGACCCGCAGGATGACCGTGCCGCCGCCCGCACCGATGCCATGTCGCGCCGGCGGGATATGCGGGCGCGACGGCAGGGCAATCCTTGATCAAGGCCCTTACCGACGCCTTGGAACAACTCGCCGGGCCGGGGGTCGCTGTCGCGGTGCAGGATGCATCGGCCCCGTCAGACCCGGTTTGGGCCAAGGAACGGATCGCCATCGCCCGGGCCGTGCCGCTGCGTCTGGCCGAATTTACCGCCGGTCGTGCCGCCGCCCGCCGCGCCATGCTGGCGCTGGGCCTGCCCAAGGCGGCTATCCCCGTTGGCCCCGACCACGCGCCGGTCTGGCCAGCGGGGGTAGTTGGCAGCATTTCCCACACCGATGGCATCTGCGCCGCACTTGTGGGCCGGACTGGGGCAATCAATGCCATCGGGCTTGATCTGGAACTGAACGACCCGCTGGACCCGGACCTCTGGCCCGAGGTTTGCACAAGGGCGGAACTGGCTGCACTGGGCCAGCTGAACGGCGAGGCGCAGGGGCAAACTGCCAGGCTGATTTTTTCGGCCAAGGAATGTTGCTACAAATGTATCTATCCCCAAACCCAAACGCTGCTGGGTTTTGGGGCGATGGAAATTCTGGTTGATCAGGCCGCCCGATCATACCGGGCCACACTGACCCAACAGGCCGGACCCTTTGCGCTGGGAACCGCCTGGCATGGTGGGTTCGCGCTGGTCGCCGGACTTATCGCAACGGTGATGGTCCACCGCCAACCTTTTGAAATGTGGCAAAAATAGGGCACAGATCCCGCATGTGGAAATAGTCCGTTTCCCGATCCGGGGCGGAATTGGCCAGATAGATCATGGCTAAATTGTGCCGAATTTCGTAGAATGTGACAAGACTGTGGCGACTTTTGGGCGCGGTGTGGCGTGCCCCCGGTTGATTTAGTCAGGGCCGTTCACCATATCCATGGGGCGGGTAGAACGTGTTTGTTTTTGCGGATAGGAGCGTGCCTTTGGGCCAGATTTCAACCCTGTCGGATGTTTTTGGGCTGCTGCGTCGGCGCGCTTGGTTGATTGTTCTGATCCTGATGATCGGCGTCCCGGCAGCGATCCTTTATGCCCTCGGCCAGCCCCAACTGTTCGAAGCGACGGCGGTGATCCAGATCGAAGCGCCACAGGTTGCGGCCACATCTGCGACCCAACCCGCCCCTGTCCAGCAGGGCGACATCCAACTTGACCTGATCCAGCAAAAGCTGATGTCGCGCGATGTGCTGACCGGGATCATTGAAAAATTTGGAATGTTTCCGGCGGACATGCCGTTGACCGTACAGGTAGCCCAGTTGCGGGGCGCTGTCACCATCACCAAGCTGGTTGACCCGGCGCAGGCGTTTCAGCCCAATGTGCAGCCATCGGGGCTGTCGATCACCGTTCGGCTGGCCAATGCCCAACAGGCCGCCGATGTGGCCAATGAATTTCTGGCCGATATTCTGGAAGAAGCACAAAGCCGGTCACAAGACCGCGCCACCCGGACCTTGCAGTTTTTCGAGGCTGAAGAGGCCCGGGTCAGTGCCGAGATTGATGCCGCAGAGACCGCATTTGCACGCTTCAAAGAGGCGAATGGCGCGTCCTTGCCCGATGGGGTGATCGGCCAGCGCGACCAGCAATCGCGATTGGTCGAATCGCGGATCGCGCTTGACCAGCAAATCATCGAATTGCAGACTGCCAATGATCGGTTTCGCGAGGAAGAGGTTGCCCGACAGAAAGACCTGCTGGAACAGCAACGCAACCTGATCGATCAGAACATCGCAAACATACAGGCCGCTCTAGATGCCGCCCCAGAAGTACAACGCCAGTTCAGCGGCTTTGACCGCCAGCTTTCTCAACTGCAAGAGGAATCCCGGGTCATCACCACCCGCCGGACCGAGGCGGCGATGAACCAGCTTTTGGAAACGCAAGATCAGGCGGCGCGCTTTGAAGTGCTGGAAACCGCTATTGTGCCGGAATTTTCAGTCTCTGCCAGCCGCAGAAAGGTTGCTATGGCTGGGGCGGTGTTCAGCGGTCTGGTGGCATTTGGGTTGGCATTTGCCGTGGAAATGATGAATCCGGCAATCCGGACCGCTGCGCAACTTGAACGTCAATTGGGCGTGCAGGCAGTGGTCGTCATTCCGCATCTGACGAACCGCAACACAGCCAGAAACCGCAGGCTGGGTTGGATCGCGATTCTGTTGGCACTCGGCGGCGGTGCGGTCCTGGCGTTCTGGGGCCGGTTCGGTGCAGTATTGGACAATCTGCCATTCCAGCAACGGGCGGCGATCCCGGTTGTGGCCCGGCGCCGTCAGTAGCTATAGGTCCCCACGCCTTCGCCCTCGGCTTTGTTCAGGACGACACCGACAATCGGTTTGCCATCGCCCAAGCGGCGACTGACCTCGCGGATTTCGCTGGCCGTCGTCATTCCACCGCCGATAACCAAAAGGATGCAGTCAAACTGCGGGCGAAACGCAATCACATCGTCCTGGGCCATCGCGGGCGGCAAATCGAACAAGACCACATCCGGCTTCAACTCCGCTTCCATCCGGGCCAAAACTTCGGCGGTTTTGGGCTGTTGGAACAATTCGGACGCAAAAGGTTCAATCCGGTCGTTCAGCCCGACAGCAAGATGTCCACCGATGTTCAGGTTGTTTTGCCCCATCCGGCGCAAATACGCCTCGGTCGGAATGCTACCCCGCAGATACTCTCCCATCGAGGCGGAAATGGTGGTGCCAAGCACCTTGCCGACGCTGGGATTGCGCAGGTCCATATCCATCAGGACGGTGCGGCAATTGTCATAGCGCGACAGGGTGATGGCAAGGTTGACAGCGGTGAACGTCTTGCCGCAATCGCGCGTGGGCGAGGTGATGCCAATCCGGTTCCAGCCATTGTCAGACAGGGCCTGCACCAGCCTTGTGCGCAAAACGTCAAAGGCGGCATGGGCCGGGTCAGAGCGCGCAGCGGTGATGACCAGATTGCGCTCTAATATCACCGGGTCGACCGGAATGCTCAGCAGACTGCTCCAGACATCCTGTTCACTGGACAAACCTCGGCCATGCTCAGGCTCGCCCATCATCGCAGCGCGAATGACTTTTTCCTGAATCTCCGGCGGGGGGCCGTATTTGGCGATCTCGGCCACCAGCCGTGTGCGTTCGTCAGCCCCCAACCGGGGCCGCTTTTGCCGCACTGGCCGGTTCTCGGTCATTGGCATTGATCTCCACTTCGGTCGCAGTCTTCGTATATCTAGTAACTGATCTGGGCGGAAGTAAGGTTTCGCCTTCAAAACCCGAACAATGCAGGACTGCTGATGGTCCGATCCAGAAAGGCGGTTTTGTCCGGCTCTGGTTCCCATCCCAAGACCGTTTTGGCGTGATCATTGCGAAACCGGGCCAGATGCCCCCGCGATTTCCAGTCGGCAAGCGAAGGGCGCAAAATGTCCGTGCGCTGCAAGGCAT
>JANOMH010000269.1:0-4314 GCA_031420215.1 Rhodobacterales bacterium
GTTGCCAATGGGTTTTTCCGGCTCGCGCAGACCAGCACGCGCCAGTTTGATCGCAGAGGCAAGGGCCACAATGGCCTTGTCCTGACCGAACACGACCCGCTTGAGACCGGCCTCAAGGTCTTTGAGGATGGTTGCATCGTCTTTCGACACGTTTTTAGGCGGGATGCGGGCGATTTTGGCAACGACAGCCTCGATCTCTTTGGTCCCGATCGTTTTGCGCCGCTTGCTGTCGGACAACAGGTGCTGCGCCGCCCCGGCCTCGTCAATCACGTCAATTGCCTTGTCGGGCAATTTGCGGTCATTGATGTAGCGGGCCGACAGTTCCACCGCGACGCGGATCGCATCGGCGGTGTATTTGATATTGTGGTGATCCTCAAAATACGGCTTCAAGCCTTTGAGAATCTTGATCGAATCCTCAACAGTGGGTTCGTTTACATCAATCTTCTGGAACCGGCGGCTCAGGGCGCGGTCCTTTTCGAAATGCTGACGGAACTCTTTGTATGTCGTTGACCCCATGCAGCGCAGTTTTCCACCCTGCAAGGCGGGTTTGAGCAGGTTGGAGGCATCCATTGCCCCGCCGCTGGTCGCCCCGGCCCCGATCACCGTATGAATTTCGTCGATGAACAGAACGGCATCGGGATGCGCCTCAAGCTCATTCACCACAGCCTTCAGCCGCTCTTCGAAATCACCGCGATAGCGGGTGCCCGCCAAAAGCGCCCCAAGGTCGAGCGAATAGATCGTGGCACCGGCCAGCACATCGGGCACGTCGGAATTGACGATCTTGTAGGCCAACCCTTCGGCAATCGCAGTTTTACCCACGCCGGGGTCGCCCACCAGCAGCGGGTTGTTCTTGCGGCGGCGGCAGAGCACCTGAATGCAGCGTTCAACCTCGTCATGGCGGCCGATCAGCGGATCGACATCGCCTTTGCGGGATTTGGCATTCAGATCGACGCAATATTTGGCCAATGCGCTGTCCTTGTCATCCGGTTTGACCGTGGGTTGCGGTTCATCCTCGGTCGCAGCCCCGGTGATCGGCCGGCTTTCGCCAAAGGCCGGGTCTTTGGCCACGCCATGGGCGATGAAATTGACCGCATCATAGCGGGTCATGTCCTGTTCCTGCAGGAAATATGCAGCGTTCGATTCGCGTTCGGCAAAGATCGCGACCAGAACATTGGCCCCGGTCACCTCTGTCCGGCCCGAAGATTGGACATGAATCGCGGCGCGCTGGATGACACGCTGAAACGCGGCGGTAGGCACCGCTTCGGACCCATCCACATCGGTGACCAATGTCGACAGATCTTCCTCGATGAAGTCTTCAAGTGATTTGCGCAACTCGTCCAGATCGACCGAGCAGGCCCGCATGACGCGGGCGGCATCGGGTTCATCGATCAGGGCGAGCAAAAGATGTTCCAGCGTCGCAAGTTCGTGGCGGCGGGCATTGGCCAGCGCCAGGGCGGCGTGAATGGACTGCTCAAGCGTTGTCGAAAAAGACGGCACTTTCAGTGCTCCTCTGATCGGGGGTCGGGAAGGGATACTGCCCCAGCCTGACCGTGGCCTCTAAGGGTTAAAGATCGGTGTTATCTGGCCAGCTTCAAGCGAAATTTTACAAAAAACCTATCACGTGACGTTGTGTGCGGTGCGGTGGTCGCGTTTTCGGGGTCGGTTTAGGCTATATTGCAATAAATATACTCAGAATTTGTCCTTACGACGGCGAACTTCAGCAAAAATATCGGCAGGGTCAGCGCCGGTCATGCCGATGGCCGCTGCCAGCGCCGGAACATCGGCACGCAAATACGGGTTGGTCTGCTGCTCCAATGCCAAAAGCGAGGGCACGGTAAACCGACCTTGGGCACGGGCAGCGGTGATCGCGGCGACCCGGGCGACCAGATCGGGGTTGCCCGGTTCTATGGTCATCGCAAAGCGGGCATTGTTGGCGGTGTATTCATGACCCGAACAGATCAGCGTATCGGCAGGCAGGGCGCGCAGTTTCTGCATGCTTGCCCACATCAGTGCTGCGGTCCCTTCGGACAGCCGCCCACAGCCCAAAGCCATCAGGCTGTCGGCGGTAAATGCGGCATGGCTGGCCGCAAAATAAAACGCGATATGGCCCAGGGTATGGCCAGACACATCAATAACCGACGCCGCCTCGCCACAAACCACAACCACCTCGCCTTCGGTCAAAGCCAGGTCAAGCTTTGGCAATCTGTACGCATCCGCCGCAGCCCCGATCACCCGTGCCCCAAAACGCGCGCGCAGGGCGTCGACACCCGCGATATGATCGTCGTGGTGATGGGTGATCAGAATATCGTTCAACTCCCAACCACGGGTTTTCAAAGCCGCCTCAATCGCGGGCACTTCCGGTGCATCCACCACGGCGGTCTGACTTGTGTCGGCATTGTGCAGCAGAAAGGCATAGTTGTCGGTCCGGCAGGGGACGGTGATGATTTCAAGGGCCATATCTCTCTGCACTTTCTGCTGCTAACGTTACCTCTAAACTGGACCAAGGACGCCGCCGCTGCAATGCATCAAGATGTGCAAGACCTGCGCAATTTCTATTATCGCAGCGCCTTGGGCCGGGCGGCGCAAAAGGTGTTGCGCGATCAGCTGGTCAGTCTGTGGCCCGAGGCCAAGGGGCAGACCGTGCTTGGCTATGGCTTTGCCACCCCGCTGCTGCGCCCGTTCCTGACGGATGCGCGCCGGGTCATCGCACTGATGCCCGGCCCGCAAGGGGTGATGCTATGGCCAACGGGGCAACCCAATGTGGCGGTGCTGGGCGAGGAAACCTTGTGGCCCATTCCCACTGGTCTGGTGGACAAGCTGCTGGTGATGCATGGGCTGGAGACATCCGAACAACCCGGCGCATTGCTGGAGGAATGCTGGCGGGTGTTGGGGCCGGGTGGCAAGGCGGTGTTCATCGTGCCCAACCGGGTTGGACTATGGTCACGCAGTGACGCGACCCCGTTCGGCCACGGCCACCCGTATTCGCCCAGCCAGCTGGAGGCGCAGTTGCGGCAGGCCAATTTTGTGACCGAGCGGTCGCTGTCGGCGCTGTATCAACCGCCATCGCCGCGCAAGATCTGGCGAAAATGGGCGAATTTTCTGGAATCCTCGGGCCGGCATCTGCCGGTATTCAAGGCGGGCGGGGCGCTGATAGTGGAGGTCAGCAAACAAGTGGCGGCCCCGACCCGACCGGGTCACGCGGCCCGGACCAGACGACAGATCAAAGCACCCCTGTCACTGCCAGCCCCGGTCGCCCGTGGCCCGCAAGCGCTGCCCAAATTCAACGCCGAGTAAGAATCGCAGAGGCCTGCCCGCTGGCATGACAGTCACGTGGACAAGTGTGTTTCCGGGGCTGCGGCAATATGGCGGGGCAAGCAGCCCAAAAAGGCGGCATAATCCTGTCGCAAGGCGGTTGCGACACCCCAATGCCTCTGCTACATGCCCACTTAATTTGACGCCCCCGTGATCAACGGAGGCGTTTTACTATGCCCTCTCTGCCCCCTGCGTTGGGGCCGGGGACCGGGCCAAAAAATAGCGGAAGGGTGGACGTGTCTGAACCAGTTTCGATCTCAACCGGCATTGCCAGCCGCTATGCGCTTGCGGTGTTTGACCTGAGCCGTGAAGACATGGCGCTCGCGTCGCTGGAAAGCGATGTTGATGCCCTTGATACAGCGATGAAAGACAGCGCTGACCTGCGCGACCTGATCGCCTCTCCCATCTATAGCCGCGATGATCAGGCGAACGCGATTGCCGCCGTGGCCGCCAAGATGGGCCTGTCCGGCACTGTCACCAATCTGCTGGGCCTGATGGCCGCCAAGCGGCGGTTGTTCGTGCTGCCGCAGTTGGTCACGGTGTTGCGCACCATGATTGCAACCGAAAAGGGCGAAGTCACCGCCGAAGTCACCAGTGCGAAAGCCCTGACCAAGGTGCAATCCGACAAACTGGCCAAGACGCTTTCGGCGCAGGCTGGCAAAACAGTTCAGATCAAAGCAAGCGTCGATGAAACCCTCATCGGCGGGCTTGTGGTAAAAATCGGCTCTAAAATGATCGATACGTCGATCCGGGCTAAATTGAGCGCACTCCAGAACATGATGAAAGAGGTCGGATAATGGCGATCCAAGCGGCTGAAATTTCGGCAATCCTGAAAGACCAGATCAAGAATTTCGGCAAAGACGCCGAAGTGGCCGAGGTTGGCCGCGTGCTGTCCGTCGGTGACGGCATCGCCCGCGTCTACGGTCTGGACAATATCCAGGCTGGCGAGATGGTCGAATTTCCCGGCAATATTCAGGGCATGGCGCTGAACCTTGAAACCGA
>JANOMH010000270.1:0-3242 GCA_031420215.1 Rhodobacterales bacterium
GGCCAGCAAACGGCACACTTCCATCGTCTCAAGCGTGCCCGAGTCGACTTCGTTCGACGCTACAAAAGCCTGATTGTCGGGCAGCGTGTCAACGTTGATCGGCTGACGGTTGACATAGACCAGCGGCACGCCAGCGGCGTCAGCAGCGTCAGACATCGCCTGGGTGGCGCTGGTATCGACCGGATTGACGATGATCGCATCAACGCCCGAGGCGATAAAGTTGTTGATCTGGTCCAATTGCTGGGCCACATCATTCTGCGCGTCTTCGACTTGCAGGGTGACGCCGTCCATGGTGGCGGCTTGTTCAACCATGCCGTTGCGCAGCACGGTCAGAAAGTTGTCGTCAAACAGGGCCATCGACACGCCGATGTTCTCGGCCATGGCGGTGGTTGCCATCAGACCGGCAAAACCGGCGATCAGAAGTGTCTTTTTCATAAGGTATCCTCCCAAAAGTGATGTCCGGCACGCATCACATTCTAATTTGCCGAAAGGCCCCTTTCCCAAGGGGCCCCAGTACACACGGGGGTCCGTCAGGCCGCTTTGGCGGCAAGTTGGGCCCCAATGTAGTCAAAAGACGCCGCAATCGCCGCGACCGGATTGGCCAAGGCATGGGTTTGCGGCGCAAAGGCTTCAAAACTGATCGGGCCGGTATAGCCTGCGGCCTGCAGCGCCCGGATCTGGTCGACATTGCCCAGCCGGTCGGCGGCATCGACCAGAACCCGGTGCTGATCGCCCATCTCATCCACGCCCAGCGCCGGGTCGGTCACGCCGGAAATATGGATAATCCCGGTATGGTCGGGGAATATCGGGCCGCCATGGGCCAAAGTGTGGTGGAACGTGTCATGCACCAGCTTGAAACGGCCCTTGGCCCCCAAAGCCTCGATCGCCTCGACGGCTTCGGATTTGTAGCGCAGGGCGCAGATTTCAAAGCCCAGCGGTTCGACCAGACCAACCAGCCCGTGATCTTCCAGCATTGGCTTCAGGTCACGCAAGGCGACCCGCAGATTGCCCTGCCGTTCGCCATTGCCCATCCCAAGATTGTCATTGCGCGGGATCAGGCTGACCGCCTCGGCCCCGCAGGCCACGGCGATTTTCATCAGGGCCAGCGCTTCGGCGGATTTGTCGGCGGACCAGTCGTTGAACCGTTTCACCTCGGCCAGGGCCAGAATGCGCAGGCCCTTGGACCGGGCGAGGTCACCGGCGGCGGCAGGGTCCATGCCGTCGAACAAGGGTTGCGGCAGGTCATTGCGCACTTCGATTCCGACACAGCCAAGGGCCGCTGCGGCATCGACAAGCTGGCGAAAATTCATCCGCGCCACAGTCATGTGGTTCAGAGCCTTGGGTAACATTTGGTCGTCCTCCCGGGTGGGCCCCATTGGCGGGACCCCGCATCTGGATGATGCTGCGTTGCGGTGACCCTGCGGACGACGGCGACGATTCGTCAACGTCCTTGGTCTGCGAATCCTTCATCCCTGATAGTTTTCAGCCCGTCCATGATGGTTTTACGTCAGACCGATTCGGGCAAAATCAGGTTGGGTTGCAGAAAATGTTGACCAGCGACATCCGAGATTCCGTTGCGCACTGCATCACTCATCAGCCCGACCAGATCGCGGCACATGGCGGCCAGCGGGGTCGCGATGACCATGGTGATAAAGCGGTCGGTCAGGGCGGACCGGGTCTCGGGGGTAATCTCATTGACCACCAGACAAACCTCGCCGGGGCGGCGCGCCTCTCGCAGGGCAGCAATCGCGCCCTCCATGCCGCCACCGGCGCAATAGATGCCGCGCAGATCGGGATGGCGGTCCAGCAGGTCCAGCGTCGCCTCATAGGTCAGTTGCCGGGTCTCGAGGTTCACCAGCGTATCCAACACAGTGAACTGCGGCGCGAACTCTCTGAAATAACTGCGAAATCCAGTTTCCCGCAGTTCGTGGCCCTGCCAGCGGTAGCCGCCCACAAACACCCCCAGTTTGCCCGGCTTATGCGCCGCCATGGCGATGATAGATGCCGCAATCCGGCCCACTTTCAGGTTGTTCAACCCGACATAATTCTGCCGGATACCTTGGGCGTAGTCATTCAGCAAAGCAAAAGTCGGTATCCCCTCGGCCTTGAGCGCCAGCACTGCATCGGTCACTTCGTGGTGGGTCACCGCACTGGCCGCAACCGCATCGACCCGGCCGCGCATCCCCAACATCAGTTTGGCAAAATCGGCGGGCGATTGCGAGGCGGAAAACTCGATGATCGCCCGGCCCCGAATTTGTGTGGCATTGCGCACAGCAGTGGCAATCTCGGCGGCAAAGGCTTGAAAAAACGCCTGTTTTTCCTTGTGCAGAATAAACCCAAGCCGCATTTCTGGCACGTCTGCCTGCAACCTTTGGCCAATCAAAGGGGCAGCATGATAGCCCACTTTCTGTGCGGCCTCATAGACCCGGCGGGCAGTTTCCGGGCGCACCGCCTCGCGCGCGTTCAAGACCCGGTCGACCGTGGCCATACTGACCCCGGCCATCTGGGCGACATCGGTGATCGTGGCGCGACGGGCCAAGGGTGATTCTCCGCTCTGAAAGTTTTTCGTCAGTGTTTGCGGTGAGCATGATGTGTTTTGACGAAATGCCAAGATGCATTCTTGGGACTTTGTGGGTTTCTGACGTAGACACGCTTTTGTCGGGGGGTCATGCCGCCTGTGACACCTCAAAGGGGGACATGATGCCATCACATCGCGACTACAGCCTGCTTGGGCCAGACGGCCAACGCGCGCTCGCCACCGGGCTGGCGGCGGCAGAGTGGTATCACACCGATGTTCCCCGCAAAGAGATGAAGGCCCTGATGCAGCGCAGCGACGGCCCCGCAATCCGCGATACGGTCATTCTGTATGGCTGCATGATCGCCTTTGCTGCCACTGGCTGGATACTGTGGCCGACGCTGTGGTCGGTGCCGTTCTGGTTGGCTTACGGCGTGCTGTATGGGTCTGCCAGTGACTCACGCTGGCACGAATGCCAGCATGGCACCGCGTTCAAGACCCCTTGGATGAATGAAGTCGTGTATCAGATCGCCTGCTTCATGATCGTGCGCAATCCGGCCACTTGGCGCTGGAGCCATGCCCGCCACCATACCGACACCTACATCGTCGGGCGCGACCCCGAGATTGCCGTGATGCGGCCACCCGTATTTGCCAAGGTCATCGGCAATTTCTTTGGGATATTTGACGCCTATGTCGGCTGGAGCCGGATGCTGCTGAATGCTGCGGG
>JANOMH010000271.1:0-6871 GCA_031420215.1 Rhodobacterales bacterium
GTTCGCGGTTCTCTCGGACCAGTGGCGTTCACCGCTCACTCTGGCTGATCAGGGACGCGTCCATCCCGCCATACTTCGCCCGCCATTTGTAAAATGACGCGTTGCTCATGCCGTGCTCGCGGCACAACTGGGCCACCGGCACACCGCCTTCGGCCTGGCGCAGGATCGCGATGATCTGTTCATCGGGACTTACGCGGCCCCATCGGGGGCCACGGTCCCCTCTTCATCAGTGTATCTGCTTGGCTTCATTCAGAATCTCCTCATGCATCTTGCCGAGAAAATTCTACTTATGCAGCCCATTAGTTTCAGGGGGGGTTACCGCACGATCTGGCCCGTTGGTTCAAATCCTGCGGTGTGACGTCTTTGGCGATGGAATCCACGGGTGTCTATTGGATCCCGGCCTTTGAGATCCTTGAGCAACACGGGCTAGCGGTTATCCTCGTGAACGCGCGCTACGCCAAGAATGTGCCAGGCCGGAAGACCGATGTCAGTGATGCCGGGTGGCTGCGCCAGTTGCATTCCTACGGCCATTTGCGGGGCAGTTTCCGCCCTGACGCAGAGATTGCCACCCTGCGGGCCTATCTGCGCCAGCGTGAACGGTTGGTCGAATATGCAGCGGCCCATATCCAGCACATGCAAAAGGCGCTGATGGAGATGAACCTGCAGCTGCATCATGTCGTCTCGGATATCACCGGGGCCACCGGCATGCGGATCATCCGCGCCATCGTCGCGGGTGAGCGTGACCCGGACGTGCTGGCGGCCCACTGCGATGTCCGCTGCCATTCGTCACCAATCAAATCTGCGGGCTCGACGATCCGGGCCTCATTGGTAGGCAATGACCGTGATGAACACATCTTTGCCCTGACCCAATCGCTGGACCTTTAGGACTTTTGTCAGGCCAAGATGGTGGAATGTGATCTCAAATTGGAAGCAGCGATTGCCGCACTTGAGATCAAAGCGACCACACCCGTCGGTCTGCTGCCCAAGGCCAGAGTCAACAGACGCCAGGTAAATGCCCCATCTTTCGATGTGCGTTCTGCCCTTTTTGGCGTGATTGGCGTCGATCTGACCCAAATCCACGGCCTCGGCCCATCCTCGGCCCTGAAGCTGGTCGGCGAGTGCGGCACTGACCTTCGAGCTTGGCCAAGCGCCAAACACTTCACGTCATGGTTCTGCCTTGCCCCGGGCAACAAGATATCCGGCGGCAAGCTGCTCTCGTCGCGGACGCGCAGGTCATCCAGTCGGGCGGCGGCCCTCTTGCGGCTAGATGCAACCACGATCGGGCGAAGCGACACGGCCCTCGGTGCCTTTTACCGCCGACTGTCGTCGCGGATAGGCAAGCAAAAGGCCGTCACCGCCACCGCCCGCAAGATAGCTGTCCTATTTTACAACATCCTGCGCTTTGGGATGACATATCACGACCCCGGTGCGGCGGCTTACGAGGAACGCCATCGCTCTCGCGTTCTGGCCAACCTCCACCGCCGCGCCAAATCGCTCGGATTTACCCTTGCCCCAATGCCCGGCGCAGAGGCTGTTTCTTAGGAAGGCCACCCAGTTCTTCGCGAGCTAAAAGCCGTGAGGTTCAGGTTTGTCGAAGAACATATTGGGGCGTTCCCAACCGAGCGGCTGTGTCAGGTGATGAACGTCAGCCCGCGCGGGTTGCGGGCCTTTCGCAGCCGCCCTGCCAGCCGCAGGCAACGCACGGATATGGTCGTCCTGGCCCATATCAAGGAGCAATCACGCCTGAACCTGGGCAGCTATGGCGGGCCACAGCGGCGCGGGTCATGAAGCTTCTGGAACATGCGCAGCACACTGACACGAAATCATCACATTCCCGTCCAAAAAAGCGCGGAAGCGGAAGTAAGGAATGTGCTACAAAGTTTCGAGGGAAGGCGATGCCATAGCGCCCAAATGAGAGTGATGGCAAACGTAGGAAAAAGAAACGTTAAGAAGGCAGGACTATGCGCAATACGCTTCTATCAATATCCGCATTTGGCCTTGTTGCACTTGCGGCAGGTTTTGCTATCGCTGTGAACCCAACACCATTTTTTTTCAACAGGTTGAAGCCGCGCCGCAAGCCGTCCGTTCGACATATTCGTTCGGCGCGCGTTTCGCATCGGGTAATTTCAACCCAAGCCGCGTCGGCCTTTCCTATTTTGAATGTTGGGGTTTGATGAACGAGGAAGAAAGCGCTCTCCTGCGCAGCGGTCTGAATCATGTCTGCAAACCGGAAGACGGCGACGGATCGACGTACTCATTGTTTATTCGGGGCGTGGATACAGAAACGGCAACTCCGACCGAGGAATTTTCAGTAGTGCTTGACGGCATGACCGCGCGTGATTGCGAGGCAGAACGCGCCGAGATGGGCGCGACCGCCGTTGCGCACAATCCGTTGTTCGTTGACATGCTCCGCTGCAACCCTGAATCAGGAACGTCTTATTACACGTCTCTTACTTGGCGATTGGTTAGTGAGGCAGGCCACACCTCTGGACTGGGCACACGAAGCGATTGCGAAGCAAACCTTGCTATTCTGGATGAAGCGAGACTCGCGGGTAGCGGCTCAGGCTTAACTTTCAGGTGCGTCGAAGTCCCATGAAAGGCCACCCTGCACCGTGAGAAGGGCACTTAGTCGGGTTGGGACGGTGCATTTTGCCGTTGCAGTTTGCCGTGGCGGTTTTGCCGTGGCCGTCTGGAAGTCAGGTGCTTTCTGGCCGTGATGGTGGAGGTGACCGCCCTCCCTATGATCCCGGTAAGCGATGCGGCGCTTCAGCATGAGACCGCTTGAGAGCAAGATGGAGCGATTCAGTCAACGAAAATCGAAGGGTGGATAGAAAGCTGGGCTCAAAAAGAGGAAAGCCGTGCAACCTGTTGAGATTGCACGGCTTTTCTTAGCCAAGTGGTGCGGATGAAAGGACTCGAACCTTCACGGGAGTTACCCCACAGCGACCTCAACGCTGCGCGTCTACCAATTCCGCCACATCCGCACGTGATCAAGGTAGGCGGGTGCCGTATAGTCCAGCCACTTTGCGATGCCAAGGGGGGAAATCCCGGGGTTTTGACATTGGGCCCGGCGCACGTCATCACTGCGGCAATGAAAGGCTGCACATGGTCGAATGGATCACCACACCGGGGCTGACCGACTACCTTACCGCATGTGCGGTCATGGAGGCGCGGGCCGATGCCATTGCCGCGGGCACTGCGCCCGAGCTTGTCTGGCTGGTCGAACACCCGGCGCTGTATACTGCAGGCACCTCGGCCAAACCCGCCGATCTGACCGACCCGGACAGGTTTCCGGTCCATGCCAGCAAACGCGGCGGGCAATATACCTACCACGGGCCGGGCCAAAGGGTTGCCTATGTGATGCTGGATGTCGGCAAACGCGGTCATGATGTGCACCGCTTCGTGCAGGATCTGGAACGCTGGATCATCGCGACGCTGGCCACATTCGATATCAGCGGTGAAATCCGGCCCGGCCGGGTCGGGGTCTGGGTCTCCAGGACGGACCAGTCCCTGGGCCCGGATGGGCAACCGCCCGAGGACAAGATCGCCGCCCTTGGCATTCGCCTGCGCAAATGGATCAGCGTTCATGGGCTGTCGATTAACCTGAACCCGGACCTGACACATTTCAGCGGGATTGTCCCCTGCGGGATCAGCCAGCATGGGGTCACCAGCTTTGCCGATCTGGGCCTGCAGGTCAGCATGGCCGATCTGGACGTGGCCCTGCGCCAATCCTTTTCGCCGATTTTTCCCGACCTGTCCGGTTGATTTGCATCTCTGACCCAACCCCGGCATAGTGCCACCAAACCCGCAAAGATTAGGACAAGCCCGATGGCTATGGAACTGCAAGACGAGATTATGATCCCCGCCCCGCGCGACCGGGTCTATGCGGCCCTGAACAACCTGGAAACGCTGCAAAAGGCCATTCCCGGCTGCGAAGAGCTGATCTGGCTGTCGGATACCGAGCTTGCAGCCAAGGTCGTGCTGAAAATTGGCCCGGTCAAAGCCCGGTTCAATGGCAAGGTGACACTGGACCAGTCCGGCGCACCGGGGTCGTTCAGCCTGCAGGGCGAAGGAGCGGGCGGGGTTGCCGGTTTCGCCAAAGGTGGGGCAGTGGTCAGTTTGGAGGATCGGGGCACCGAAACCCTGCTGTCTTACACCGCCAGCGCCGACGTCGGCGGCAAAATCGCCCAACTGGGCAACCGGCTGATCGCGGGTGCCGCCAAAAAGCTGGCCGACCAGTTCTTTACCACCTTCGCTGCAGAAGTGACCATGGCCGAAGAGGCGCGGATTGGGGGGTAAGGGCGGACTTTGGGCCCGAATGGCTTGGGTGACCACTCAAGGGGGCGAAGCGGCCTTTGACCATTGTCGAAACACAGGGCGGCGCATGACCGCGGGTGGGCGCTGTCGGCGGTGACGGTCAGCGCTTTATGGAGCGGCTCTCCTGCCGGTATGCCTTGTTCAGTCGGTGACAAAGCGCCAGCCCCTTGGGGCGGTCGGGCGTTGCCCGGCGGCGCTTCGCGCTGTTAACCCCGGGCGGGGACGGTTGTTCTTGTTTGCCGGGCGTCGACAGTGGGCTCGGAGCGTCCAATCCACATCCTTGTTCCTGCATACCACCCAGACCCCTGCCACGCACCTGCCCCAGGCGCATCACGCCTTGACGAAGCGGTGTCCCCCGACTGAGGACTTGCAACTTTGGCCACATTGACCACATTGACCACATTGACCACTTTGGCGACAAGATCACAGATCAGCGCAGAAAGGACAATCTGATGCCCGACCCCGTCCTGAACCTGGCTCTTTTCCCCGAGGTCAGCGCGTTTTTCGACGCCGCGACCAATACCGTCACTTACATCCTGCGCGACCCCGCCAGCAGCGCCTGTGCGGTGATCGATAGCGTGATGGACATCGACTATGCCGCAGGTCGGATCAGCTATGAAGCGGCTGACCAGATTATCGCCTATATTCAGGCGCATGACCTGATCCTTGACTGGCTGATCGAAACCCATGTGCACGCCGATCACCTGTCCGGCGCGCCCTATATTCAGGGCAAGCTGGGCGGCAAGATCGGGATCGGCGCGAATATAACAATCATTCAGGACACATTCGGCAAGGTGTTCAATGAAGGCACTGCTTTTCAGCGCGACGGGTCGCAGTTCGACCAGTTATTCCATGATGGCGACACCTATATGGTCGGCACCATGCCGGTCCTGACCCTGCTTACCCCCGGCCATACCCCCGCGTGCATGACCCATATCGCGGGCAATGCGGCCTTTGTCGGTGACACGTTATTCATGCCCGATGGCGGCTCGGCCCGCGCCGATTTTCCCGGCGGTGACGCACGGACCCTGTACCGGTCGATCCGCCGCCTGTTGGCCCTTCCCGGCAATCTGCGGCTGTTCATGTGCCATGATTACGGCCCGAACGGGCGCGATATCTGCTGGGAAACCACAGTGGCCGAACAGCGCGCCCATAACATCCATGTGCATGACGGCGTGACCGAGGATGAATTTGTGGCCGTCCGCGAAGCCCGGGACAAGACACTGGGGATGCCCAAACTGATCATCCCGGCGCTGCAGGTCAATATGCGCGGCGGGGCATTGCCGGAACCCGATGCGGGCGGCAAACGGTTCCTGAAGGTGCCGATCAATGGGTTGTGAGCGATGTGGCATGACGGAACCATGACCGTTACGCCCGACCTGCGGCCCGGCGACCGATTTCTTCGAAGAAATCGGACCGGAATTTTCGAAAATTCCGGTACCTGGCCGCAATAGCGATTCAACGAAAGGACATCCGCCCTAAAACCCGCCCGGCTTTGCCTCATGGGCCATATGGTCCAGCACGGCATTCACAAACTTCGGCTCTTTGCCATCCGGGAAAAACGCCTTGGCGATATCGACAAACTCGGTGATCACCACCCGGGGTGGGGTATCACCCTGGGTCATCTCGGCCCCGGCGGCCCGGAACAAAGCGCGCAAAGTCGGGTCAATCCGGGCAATCGGCCATTTCGCCACCAAGGCCCGGTCGGTCATCTGGTCAATCTGCGCCTGATGATTGACCGCGTCATTCATCAGCTTGCGGAACGTATCGACATCGCCTTCGACCATTTCTGCATCATCATAGACCGCACCGAACCTGTGAGTTTCAAACTCGCGCACGATCTGTTCGACGGTCTGGGCGGTGGCTTCCATCTGAAACAGCGCCTGCACGGCATAAAACCGGGCGGCGGATTTCATCTTGCGCATCTGGTTGTTGGAAATCGTCATAGGCGGGTCAGGCTTTGGGTAAATCCGATGCCCTTTTCGGTCTGCGACCATTTGCGGCCCAAAGCGATCAGATGCAGCGCGGCAGCAGCAGCCCCCGCCCCCTTGTTCTGGCCCTTGGGGTCGGCGCGCACCGCCGCCTGTTCATAATTTTCACAGGTCAGAATGCCATTGCCAATGCACAGCCCCTGCAAACCCAGCAGGCTGAGCGCCCGGCTGCTGTCATTACATACCGTTTCATAATGCGTCGTCTCGCCACGAATGACGCAGCCCAGCGCCACATAGCCGTCAAACTCGGCCATCCGGCCCGCAATGCCGATCGCAGTGGGCACTTCAAATGCGCCGGGTACTTCGACCAATTCGATCTCGGCCCCGGCAGCGGCCAATTCGGCCTGCGCCCCGGCAATCAGATCATCGGCGACATCACGGTAATACGGAGCCACCACAATCAACACCTTGACCGGCTTGTCAAATGTCGGGCGGGGCGGGCTGTAATGCGCAGGTCCGGCCATCAATTCATCTCCGTAATCTTGCGGGTTCCAACAATCTCAAGGCCGTAAGCCTCCAATCCCACCACGCGCGGGCGCGGTGAATTGCTGAGCAGCACAATC
>JANOMH010000272.1:0-4646 GCA_031420215.1 Rhodobacterales bacterium
TTGACCGTGCCAACCTTGGCGACCCGGCCCACATCATTGCGGCCCAGATCAAGCAGCATCAGATGTTCGGCCAGTTCTTTGGTATCCGCGAGCAATTCCGCCTCGTTCGCTTTGTCTTGTTCGGGGGTTTCGCCGCGCGGCCGGGTTCCGGCGATGGGGCGGATGGTGATCTGATTGCCAAAGACCCGCACCAGAATTTCGGGGCTGGCGCCGATCACCTGAAACCCGCCAAAGTTAAAGTAGAACATGAAGGGCGATGGGTTAGTCCTTCGTAATGAACGATAAAGTGCAAACGGCGGTTCGTGGAAATCCTGGGTCCAGCGTTGCGCCGGGACCACCTGAAAGATGTCGCCCGCGCGGATGTAGTCCTTGGCTTTTTCGACCGCCGCCAGATATCCGGCATGGGTGAAATTCGACACCGGCTCGCCCGGCAGCATCGGTTCGCCCAGGGCGCGGGCGTCTTGGGGGACGGCCCGTTCCAGCGCGCGTTGGGCATCCATCACCCGTTCGGCGGCTTGCGCATAAGCGGCCTTGGCACTCAGGCCAGACGACACCCAGGCCGGAGCCACCAGGATCACATCCCCCTTGACCCCGTCCAACACCGCCACGACCGAAGGACGCAGCAGCACGGCATCGGGCAGGCCCAGTGGGTCTGGGTTCACGTCGGGCAGGTGTTCGACCAGCCGGATCATATCGTAACCCAGATAACCAAACAGCCCGGCGCAGGCACCCGGCAAGTCATCGGGCAGGTCAATCCGGCTTTCGGCCAAAAGCGCGCGCAATGTGGTCAGCGGATCGCCATCGAGCGGGGAAAAGGCGTCGTCATCATAGCGGGCAGCGCGGTTCAGGCGGCTGACAGTGCCCCGGCAATCCCAGATCAGGTCGGGATTCATGCCGATGATCGAATAGCGGCCCCGGACTTCTCCTCCGGTCACGCTTTCCAGCATGAAAGCGTTGCGTCCGGCCCCGGCGAGTTTCAGCATCAGCGATACCGGAGTGTCAAGGTCGGCGGCCAGCCGGGTATAAACGATCTGGTTTAACCCCGCCTCGTAACCTGTTCGAAAGGCGTCGTAATCGGGGTTCAATGCCATATCAGAGCCCTATTGAAACTGCGCGTTGACATCGGCCACGGCGGCGTCGTTAACGGTGACTTTGGTCCGCGACTGGATCGCGCCAGCGTAAGCTTCCAGAATATCCTGCGCGATGGCCTGGCTGATTTGCGTGTTGATCTGCTCGCGTTCGGCCACCAGCGCCGGGTCGGTCAGATCGGCGGCGGCGACCGCATCCAGCCGCAGCACGATGGCAAACTCGCCACCATCGATGACTTTGACGGCATTCGGTTCCATCGTGAAGGCCTGGGTCATGAAATCGGGCGGAGTCTGTTCGACAAAATCCCGCCGGGTCAGATTGGGAGAGACGGTAGGCAGCAGAGAAAAGCTTTCGAAACTGGCCCCGCCGGCGATAGCGGTCGCCATAGTCTCGGCCTGCGCCAAAAGCGCTGCTTGCGTCGCTGCCTTGGTCCAGCCCGCAATCACCGCATCGCGCACGTCGGTCAAAGGCTGCACCGTGGGCGGTGTGACGGAATCAAGCCGGGCCACGAATATCCCGCCGTCGGCGAGTTTGCCCAAGACCGGGAATGCGCCGACCTGCAGCGTAGCGGCAGCTGCCCGGAAATCGTCATAGGCGGCGATGCCATCGGTGACCCCGTCGGACCAGCTGATGTTGCCCGCGACCATGTCGGTCTTATCGTCCAGATCCTCGATCGTGGCCCCGCCAGCCAGCATGTCATTGATCCCGTCGGTCATATCCTCGATCATCCGGCTGGCGCGGGCGGTGGCAAGTTCGGCGCGCAGATCGGGCGTGGCTTCTTCGAAGGTGACTTCCTCGGCGGCCAAGACCGCGTTCATCCGGAACAGGGCCGGGCCAAGCGGGCTGGCAAAGGGACCGACGACATCGCCAACGGCGGCGGCAAACACCCCTTCGCCCGCAGCATCCAGATCGGCAAGCGCCACATCGCCCAGATCAATATCCGTCAGGACCAACCCACGTTCGGTGACCAGCCCTTCAAAGTCAATCTCGCGCGCGTCCAGCCGCGCCCTGGCTGCGGTCGCCGCCGCATCGTCGATATAGACCAACCGCTCAACCAGCCGCCGTTCGGGTTTGACGAAATCGGCGAGGCGCTGTTGATACAGGTCGCGCAAATCCTGTTCGGCCACGGTGACACTGTCGGCGATCATATCCGGGGTCAGCCAGGCAAAACTGATCTGACGGGTTTCAGGCAGGGTAAATACATCGGGATTGGCGTCGAAATAGGTTTGCAATTCGGCGTCGGTCGGGTCCGGGACCGGGGTTGTCAGACCGGCAGCGTCAAGCCGCGCCCATGTCAGGCTGCGCTTTTCACCGATATAGCCCAGCATCGCCTGGGCGAAATCCGTAGGATCAGGGATGCCGCCGACGATGGCACTTTGCAGCAGGCTGCGGGTGGTGTCATCGCGAAGCGTGGTTTCAAACTCGGCTTCTGACAGGTTGTTGCGGCGCAGGGTTTCGCGGTAAGTGTCGCGGTCGAACTTGCCGTCGATACCTGCAAAAGCCGAGATAGCCAGAACCTGATCGCGGACCCGTGTATCACCGACCGACAGGCCGATGCTGGCGGCCTCGTTGTCCAACGCGCGGTCTGCCACGACTTGCGCCAGCACCGATTGGTCCAGACCAATGGATTGCGCCAGCTGAAACGTCAGCGGTTGGCCAATCTGCGCCTCGAACGATTTGATCTGATTGCTGAGCTCACTGCGGTAGTCGGCTTTGAGCAGCTGCAGGTCACCGACCGTTCCTAAAATCTTGCTGCCACTACCGGTGAAACTGCTGGCCCCGAACCCGACAAGTCCTGCGGCAACAAAGCCCATGATCACGTAAAACACAACTTTGCTGCGCTGACTGCTCGCCATTCGAATGCCCGCCCGTTATTGCCCCTGACCGGGGTCCCGTGCCTGAATAGGGTTCCGTCAAGCCGGGTGCAAGGCTTGCTCGTGGCTCAGTTTGAATTTCCACTTTTTGCTTTTGACAAGTCATGCTCGGGACATTGCCCCAACGCGCGCAAGAGAATCCCTTAACGACGCGCGATGCCACGGTCAGCCGTCCAGATAGACCGGTCGGCTGGTCAGCGCGACAGTCATGCCTGCCACCACCGCCGCATGCGGCTCGCCTGCGGTCCAGGCGGCGACCCAATGGCCCCCTTCGCCCTCAAAGACCAGCGCCACGTCGCCCGGGGCCGTCGGCAGCGCCTGTGAAAAGCGAAACCGGCGCAAGCGTTCGTTCATCTCGCGTAAGGCGTGGAAGGCGGCCTTGGGTGAGTGGTCGGCCCGCGCGATGCCGTAGGTGCGTTCTTCTTCGGGCACATATTCTTCGGTCCTGTCCACCGCCACATAGGCGATGGACAGGGGCACGCCGAGGCTGAGGTTGATCAGGAACATCCGCACCAGCACGTCCGCCTGCAGGTCGTCGGACACAAAGTCATTGGTGGCAAAGCCCCATTCGGTCGACATGACGGGCAACACCTTGCCCCCGGCGGCGGCATCCACCAGCGCGCGCACCGCCTCAAAGTCCGGTGCCACGACTTCCGGGTCCACATAGGGGTGGATGCTTATGGCATCGACCAGCCCGGCTAGCCCGTCATCAAAGCAGGCCTGAAGGAACGCGAGGTCCAGCACCTGCTCGCCGACCTTGTGCCCAAGTGCCGGGCCGATGATCGCCGCATCGGGTTGGGCGCGGCGGATGGCGTCAGCGGTGACGCGGGCCAGAGCCATGTATTCGGCAGGGTTTTCGCGCGGCTCCCAAAAGTTGGCACGATTGGGTTCGTTCCAGATTTCCCATATCGGTTGGGCGTCGCGGAAGCGCGTTGCGGCAGCAGCGGCAAAGGTGGCGAAAGCCTGCATTTCAATATAGGTGGTCACACCCTCCATCCAGCGACCGCCGTAGACATTGGGGTTGTTGAAGCCAAGGATGAACAGGGGCCGAAGCCCCCGCGCCTGCAACCCCGCCACGAACGGGTCCCAGCGCGACCAGTCGAGCTTGTGGCGCTGTGTCTCTATGTCGGACCAGAAAAGGTCGGTGCGCACAAAGCCAAAGCCCGCACTGGCGCATACATCCAGTGTCGCCTCGGAAAGGTCGTGCACCTGAAGGCCAAGCCCGTGGCCCAGCCCCGCGATCCAAGGGGCCGGGGCGGCCTGCGCCTTGGTGATGATAGGCCAAGACATCACGGGTGCGGCGGCCAGCCCGGTTGCGACCTGAAGAAAATGTCGACGGCGCATTGGTGGCTCCCTGAGTTACGAGAGCTTAGGTGTGGGGTGATTTTATGGCAAGGCCGGGGTCAGAAAGGCGTGCCCGTGGCGCAGCCATTGGCTCTGGGCCTAGATGATGACAGTCGCCAGCCGGTCGAACAACTGACCCACGCCCGCGCGGTTGATATTGGCGTAAGCGATGCGCAATTGCTGGGTGCCGCCATAGACAATCGGGCCGGGCAGTTCGGGCGGCATGAACATCGTGCCGGGCAGCAGCAGGATACTGGCCGCACTGACCAGATGTTTGGCCAACTGGTCGGACGGCATGGCAAAGGGGTGCTGCACATAGGCGAAATAGGCCCCGACCCC